>JAYTHN010000418.1:0-9122 GCA_043732505.1 Methylotenera sp. | reverse complement strand
CATCATTTAGTCATCAATTTGTCACAATCTGAGAATAATATCAATGCATAACAACAAGCTAGATATTATGCGACTACAATACCCGTCGTTAAAATTACTCAATCGTGACACCAGCATTTTAGCGTTCAACGAGCGAGTGCTCAGCCTTGCACAAAATCCAGATTACCCGCTACTAGAGCGATTGCGCTTTCTTTGTATTGTATCCTCAAACTTAGATGAGTTTTTTGAAGTGCGCGCTGCGCCTCATGTAGATGCCATGCGTGATGATGAGCAAAAAACGGATATTAACGTACAAAGTTATGAGGAAATCTCCAGTGCAGCGCATATTTTAGTAGATAAGCAATACCATATTTTTAACGCAGAACTGATGCCTGCACTTGCTGAGCAGGGCGTGCATTTAGTCTCGCATGGTGATCGTACATTAGAGCAACGGCGTTGGGTGGCTAAGTATTTTGAAACTGAAGTGCGACCATTATTAGTCCCAGTTGCGCTGGATCCTTCACATCCATTTCCTCAAGTTGCCAATAAATCGCTTAATTTTATTGTGTCCTTAGGGGGGCATGATGTCTTTGGCCGCAGCAATAATATTGCCATTGTTAAAGTACCCAGAGTATTGCCGCGACTCATTAAATTGCCAAAAAATTTAAGTGATAGACAACAGAAATTCATATCCTTATCAAGCGTGATACGTGCGCATTTGGCGAGCTTATTCACTGGTAGAGAAGTGTTAAATTTTTCTCAATTCAGGGTAACGCGCCATTCAGATTTATCGGTAGACGAAGATGACGTTAAAAACTTACGCACTGCGCTCAGGCAAGGTTTGGTACAACGCAATTTTGGCGATGCTGTACGTTTAGAAGTCTCGCATGCTTGTGATGAAAAATTAGCCAAATTTCTATTGCAACAATTTGATTTGCCTAAACAGTCTTTGTACCGTGTCAATGGCTTAGTTAATTTAGCACGATTGATGCAATTGGCAGATTTAGCCGAAGGTAATCAACTTAAATTCAGACCATTTGAGCCTAAAATCAGTCATCAATTACTGCCTAATCAATCGTTTTTTACGCAATTGAAACAACAAGATATATTAATTCATCAGCCTTATGAGAGCTTTGAATCAGTGATTGATTTCTTGCGTGAAGCCGTGAATGACCCGGATGTATTATCTATTCAGCAGACTATTTACCGTACTGGTTCAGACCCACGTATGTTGAAGCTGCTGCAAGAAGCTGTGCGTCGTGGTAAAGAAGTGATGGCGGTGGTAGAACTTAAAGCTAGGTTTGATGAAGAAGCCAATATTAACTGGGCTGAAGATTTAGAGTCTGTAGGCGCGCAAGTAGTGTACGGTATCGTTGGACTCAAGACGCATGCCAAAATGTTGCTAGTCATGCGCCGAGAAGGCAAACTTTTAAAGCATTATGGCCATATTTCTACTGGTAACTATAACCCTAGAACTGCAAGGCTTTATACCGATGTGAGTATGCTGACGGCAGACCCAAAAATCACGCGTGATATAGAACATCTATTTAGGCATATTGCCAGCCAAGTTAAGTTGCCGCGTATGCAAAAACTTTTGGTAGCGCCATTTAACTTACATAAACGCATGCTGAGTTTTATTAAAAATGCAGAGCTTGCTGCTAGATTAGGTAAGCCAGCACGTATCATTTTGAAAATGAATGCCTTAACAGACATTGCTTTAACCCAAGCGCTTGTGAATGCTGGTAGAGCTGGCGTTGAGATTGATTTGATTTTACGCGCTGCGTGTATATTGCCAATTGATGCGCCAGGTTTAGATGGTCGCATCAGAGTAAGGTCAATCATTGGCCGATTACTAGAACATTCACGGGTTTTTTATTTTAAAGTCGATAGCGTAGAAAGTATGTGGCTTTCAAGCGCAGATTGGATGAATCGCAATATGATGCGCCGCGTAGAAATTGCTTGGCCTATAGTTGACGCTAAAAATCTCGCACGTATTCTACAAGAGTGTTGTCAAATTTACTTGGATGACAACAAAGATGCTTGGTTGCTTAACCCTGATGGCACCTACGTGTTAAGCACATTGAGCACACAAAAATCTAAACTAAAGTATACGGATACCGATTTAAGCTTCAGTGCACAGCAACAACTTTTGCAAAAATATGCAAGTTAACTCATGCGCTAAGCTGATATGGCTAATTTAATTTTATGGCGACACGCTGATGCCGAGGAATTAAGCTTCGGTGGCAAAGATATAGACCGACCACTGACCAAAAGTGGCCGAAAAGACGCAGCAAAAATGGCCAAATGGCTAAATGAATATTTACCAGCTAATACAGAAGTTTTATGTAGCCCAGCTAAACGTTGCATAGAAACTGCGGCGAGCTTAAATGATATGTCAAATCAAAAAAACAGCCGTAGTAACCCTTACGAATTAAAAATTACTGATTTATTAAGCGTTGATAGTTCTGCTGAAATCATACTTAAAAAAATCACTAATGACGATAGTAGTAAAACAATGCTATTGATTGGTCATCAGCCGAATCTTGGAATGGTAATTTTAAAGTTATTAGGCATGAATGAAAGTGCTTGTGTGGTGAAAAAAGGCGCAGTATGGTGGCTGCGCCAAAGATTCACCAACGGTGCGTCACAGACTTATTTGTTTACTGTACAACACCCAGACTACTGACTTAGCAATTGAGCAGAAATTTTTATTTTTTGTTAGGTCGACCAGTTTTAATTGCTGGTACTTTGCTCATAGCAGCTTTCAATTCTGCGTCAGTCATTGCCGTTAGCTGCATGATGCCTGCACGCAATAATTCACTTTTTTTCACAGGTTGACCAAGCTTAACTAAGCGTTCTTTCAGTACATAAAATTGCGCATATTCAAGTTTTGGCATAGTGAAGCTGTCACGCTCCATTTTTAATTTTGGTGTTTTTTCTTTTTCTACTTTTAAAATTTTAGCTTTTATTACTTTTTTGGGTATGGCTTTAGCGACAGCAGGTTTTGATGTTGCAGGCTTATTGACCTTTGTTCCAGTGACTACTGATTTTGTTTTTAAAGGTTTTGGCGCAGCAGTTTTGGTAATCACTGGTTTTTTAGTGACTAATTTGGTAGCTTCTGCTTTTGCAGTTTCAGTTTTTAGAGCTGCTGCCTGCACGGGATTGATTTTTGACATATAAGTCTCCTTAATAAACGGTATAAATAGTTTATACCGTTTATTGCTAAATGCAATATCATTTTTATGACAATATTATGACTTTATTGATTGTATTTAATTTAATGTTTAGGTGATATTAAGCGCGAATAACCAATTAGTTTTTTGCCAAACAAGTACTTCTTCATCTAATAGATAATAGGATTGCGGATATTTTTCGGGCCAAGACTTAGGTAACGATAAAGTGATCTTATTGCCTATGTACTGTGGATGTATGCCTCTTAAGTTTGGCATTTGTCGGGCATGGCACAAAATTACAGCTAAACGTAAACATGCCAATTGCATCACAAAAATACGGTCTGAAAAATCAGCCTCTAATCGCTTAAGTTTACCTTTGTGCCCTAATATCAAAAGACTTAAGCAATGCAGTTCACTATGAGCAAAGCCAGGTGGTTCTGCATGCTCTAAAATATAAGCACCATGCAGATGCGCATCAATCGGCGAAACGATACTGCCGATTTCATGCAACATACCTGCCCAGCGTAGTTTGCGGGCATGAGATTCACGTTCACCATTAGCAAATTGAATGTCTTCGGTAATCTTATCAAAAAGCTTACATGATACTTCTGCAACTGTAGTGCCATGTGCTTCATCCACATCAAATTTGCGTGCTAAGCGTTGCACCGATGCATTTCTTAAATCTATCATCTCATTATCGCGTGCTAGCATGTCATAAAGCAAACCGTGCCTTAGAGCGCCTTTAGCAACATTGAGCGTTTCAATGTTTAAAAAGTCGAACACACCTAGCATGATAGATAACCCGCCAGCGATGACCGCTTTACGTTCTTCTTTTAACCCTAGTAAGCGTAGCTTGTCCACAGATTTAGCGCGCAATAGCTCTTCTCTGAGCCAATACAGGCCTTCTTTGGTAACAGTATCAACAGGGCGTCCATACTGGACTAATACATCAGCAATCGCCCCCACAGTGCCTGATGAACCATAAGCAACATCCCAATGTCTGTGACTAAAATTAACACCTAACGTATCAAAAATAGATTCAGCGGCAATTTCTGCACGTGTAAAAGCATTTTCGGTAAACTCTCCGTGGCCAAAATGTTTAAGTGACCATGCTACAGAGCCTACATGTAAAGAGGCAGTATGATTTGATGTAAAACCTTGACCTAATATTAGCTCAGTAGAGCGACCGCCTATATCTATTACTAAGCGTCTATCGTTTGATTGCGGTAAGAAACGGCTAACGCCTTGGTAGATCAGTCGAGCTTCTTCAACCCCTGAAATCACCTCAACATCGAATCCGAGCGCTTTTTTAGCCAGCTTGATAAATACATCACGATTATTGGCTTCACGTAACGTTTGTGTGGCGACTGCACGTACATGAGTAGCTTCAAAGCCTTGTAAACGCTCAGCAAACCTTGCTAAACAACGCAACCCTCGTTCAATAGATTCTGGTGTTAAATTACGATCTTCATCTAAATCACCACCTTGGCGTACTGCTTCTTTAAGATATTCAACACGCTCTATATGACCAGTGTCTAAACGACCGATTTCTAGTCTAAAACTATTAGAGCCTAAGTCTATTGCAGCCAGCAATGATTTATCTACTGGCGTATTTTGCTTATTATTTTCCATAGTTAATAGTATGCACTTTTACATTTATTCAAAACAATATTATTGTTTATTTTTGTAACAATTATTTGATATTTTTATGACGGATACATCTTTTTTAAAAAATTAGACAACTTAATCGATATTCAAACGATGATTAATCAGCATTAATAAAAATAAGCGTAGTTCGCGACAGATAATGAAGCTAGCTTACGTTTAATTTAGTAATCGATAATATTTTTTAGGCTTAGCGTATAAAAGCCTATATAAATACTATTGGTAAAATGATCTTAATTTTAGGAGTAAATTAATATGAATAAATATCTACTTTCATTGGCAAGCGTTTTAATGGTTACTGCTTTATCAGCACCAGCTTTTGCTGGTACAAAAGACCCACGTGTAAATGAGTATCAATTAAGACAGCATGAGCGTATTGCGCAGGGTGTTAAATCTGGTGAATTAACCTACGCAGAACCTAAGGATCTACGTGGTGACCAAAAAGGTATCTGCCATGAAGAATGTCAGTTTAAATCTGATGGCAAATTGGCTAAAAATGATTGTCAGGAACTACATCAAGACCAAGGCGCTGCTAGCAAAGAAATCTACCAAGAAAAACATGATGCGTAAGATCGTCCGAAAGCACAGTAATAGCAAGTCGAAGTAAATTAGTTAGATGTTTAAAAAACCAGCTTGATGTTGGTTTTTTAATGTGCTGATTTTTACTTATCTCTTAATCTAGCTTCGTAACAAACCCTCTATAGGCTTGGCCATAGTACTTTCTGGGAATAATGTTTTGACTACTTTCATAGGCTCAATGCCAAAACTTTGGCCTGCGATTGAAGCAATTAAAACGTCTAAATTAATAGTCGGTTTTAAGTCACGGCCTTCGTAAAGATTGCTGTTGTTTAGCCCTGGCCAATCAGCAATTACACGACCACCTTTTACATCGCCACCTAATATCATGGCGCTAGCGCCAGTGCCGTGATCAGTGCCACCGGTACCATTTGTAGCAGCCGTTCTGCCAAATTCAGTTGCGACAACCACAGTGGTTGTCGCCCAAGTATCACCTAAACCATCACGTAGTGCAGCGATTAAGGTATCTAGCGATTTAAGTTGTATCGCTAAACGACCTTCTTGTGCGGTATGTGTATCCCAACCACCAGTTTCTATCATGGCAACTTTGGGGCCGTCCGCCCGTGCCAAGAATGAGGCGGCTAGCTTACCGAAGCTTGCAGGGTCTTGTTTATTGCTAGTATCGTCTGACATGTTTTTAGCATCCATCGCGGCTGCCCAAATGCTGTGCAACTGCGCATCTTCTGCATAAAGTTTTGAAACACGCATCAGTAAATCATCTGAAGCTTGTGGTAATGCGGATGGCGCGTAAGAAGTCACCTCAGCCTTGCCGCGCAAAGCCATCGGTATGGTGGAGGCAAACGCAATTGCTTCATTTTGTGATGTTGGTAAAAACGTGAGCAGTCTATTCATCCAGCCGTCTTTCATCTGGTAAGGCACTAAGCCCCCAGTTTCTAATACATTTTGCCCATCAAAATGTGAACGGTCGCGATAAGGCGAGGCGACTGCTTGTACAAATAATGCTTGGCCTGCTGAATACATTTTTGCAGTTTCTGTTAATGATGCATGCAAGGCAAACATGCCATCTAGCTTAGTTGCTTGCGCAACATCAATCGCTAATCCGCCACGTAATTTTTCATAGGCTGGATCAGCATATGGAATTACAGTATTTAGACCATCCGCCGCGCCGCGCTGGATGATAAAAATAAACCTACGGTCATTTGCAGCGCTATTTGATCCAAGATTTGATTTAAGTCCAGCAAAGCTCATATAAGGTGAGGAAAATGCAATGCCAGCACCCGCGGAAATAACATGTATAAAGTCACGACGATTCATGTTTATATCCTTAAAAATTCGGGTGAAACTAGTAGCAATGCCAAACCTGTAGTTGCACTCTCTGATCTCGCAATAGCTGTTTTTGTTTGCTGGCATATTGCACCCATCAGCAGTTTGTCACCCAATGTTCTAGCATCGAGCTTATCGCCGTAAGGCGCCACCAAGCGCTGAGTTAGCTCTATGCGCCTTAATAATGCATTTGACGCGGCCCATGTATCAGCAATATCATCAAAGCCAGCTGGAGAGCCAGGCTTCCATGTGGGTTGCCCAAGCTGGTTCATGATTTGAGCAATATTGATATTGTCTAGATTTTGTTTGCCCAGCCCACGCAAACTAGAAATCACCCATTCCCACAGTGTTTTGAATTTCGCTGGCGCAGGTTGCCAGCTTTCTGGGGCATCAATCAATGCGCGATACACTTGGCTGAGATTTCCGCCAGTTTGTAGAAAAACTTTTGTCAGTTTATCTACTAAATTATCATGTGGATTATCACTCACAAAATGACGCGCCAATTTATTGGCAATATGCTTGGCTGTCTCGAAAGAAGAAGCTAAATCCGCCAGTACAGCTTCAGCTTGTGCTTTACCTGTTTGGCTATAGCTGCGCCCCATAATATTAAAGCTACCAGGCTCATGTAGCGCAGGCCTAAAAGCAAAGCTATTGGTTTCGACTGTATTATTTCTAGTACTGTTTTTATCATTATCGATGGCTGAAATACTCCAGCCAGTCAGCGCGCGAGCAAACTCAGTTACATCCGTTTGTGTATAGCCGCTGCGTACGCCAAGTGTGTGAAACTCCATAATCTCACGCGCCAAGTTTTCATTTAAACCACGATTTTTATCTGGCTGGCGTTCAGCACCACGTCTAGCCTCCATACTTTGCGGGCCTATAGACTTGGTTTGGTCTAAGTAAATCAGCATAGCAGGATGCTTCTCTACCGCAAAAAGTATCTCTTTAAAATTATCTAATATATAAGGGCGTATCGCTTCAAGTTCAAATGCGCCAGCAAAGTCTGCTACGCCACGCTTTTCAATAGAGACTGCAAAATGATTCGCCCAAAAATGCACTAAATGTTCAACAAATGGTGTTTTAGTATTCAGTGCACTTTCTGCACGTGCCTTAACAGCAAGCTGATATTCATCTTTAACCTCACGCAAAAACATACGTTTGGCAGATTTCTTTGCATCTTCATCCGCATTGCGCATTTGATTTAGTTTATCCGCATAGTCTGCAATCAATGAGGCAGTTTTTGGCTGATTTTGCCAAGCTGATGTGAGCGCTTGATATTGGTCAAACTGTGTTAAGAGCCATTGCTTTGCATCGATTGGCGCAGCTTCATCGGCACGTGCACCTAAACCAAAGCGGTTCACAGCAATGGCGGCAGGGTTCATATTGATGTTAGTTGGCATACATTAATCTTTAAGCATAGGAGGGGAGCGAAGCGGGCCTTTACTAGCCAGACCATCAGCCAATTTTTGCCTATCTTCGGCTGATAGCGTCGCTGCAAAACTGACTAGGCTTTCTTCAATTTTGATGCGTACTACTCTATCAGCTTCGCGAGTACGTGCCAGCGACTTTGCTACGGCGTCGCGGTTGAACTCTGGCATGGTGAGTTGCTTACGGACTTCTACACGCGCATCTTTTGATGCTTCAAGTAAGGGCTTTGCCTCTCGCCGTGCTTCACGCAGTGTTTTTTTGAAAATACGTTGTTTTTCGCTAGAAAGGCTAACTGCGGCAAAGCGTAATCCATTCTGACCGACTTTGGCTGATAGGGGCACTTGATTAGACCAAAGCAACTTATATGCGCCGCCAGCAATTGCGCCGAGTAAAAATAGGTTTTAAATTAATGAGGCGGTTAATAACCACTTGGTTTTTTGCCCACCAATATTGTTTTGCCAATTATTGATTTGTTCGCTCATGACCAGTCCTGTGCATCATAAACATACTCAGCCTTTACGCCGGCTAAGGCGCTATTACCATCAATACTTTCAGGCAACATACCAGAAGTCAAAATAGATACAAAAAAAGAACCTGTCACAGCACCAGCCAAGCTTGCGCCTATAAGGCTATACCAGCTGAGCCAGCTAGCCCAAGCTTGCCAATAACCGGTCCTCGGTTTGGGTGCAGTGGCTATAATACGGTCCAATAACAAGCCGACAACCTGTAAGTTTAACTGAGTAGAAACATGCTCGCTATCAAATAGAGCATCTAAACTAGCTGCTTGGGCTAACGCATTTTTCACCTCAGGTAAATTTTGCCTAATCACTTCAGCAGCTGCTATGTGATATTCAAGTGGCCAGCGGTGAATATCAGCCCCGTATAACTCGGTCAGTGTAATGAATTGATCAGGGTTCATACTTTATTTACTCCTTCTTTTGCAAGTAATGCGCGCATATTTCGCCGCGCTCGCGATAACAAACTTTCCAATGCCTCAACACTCACACTCGTTAAGTC
>JAYTHN010000417.1:0-2749 GCA_043732505.1 Methylotenera sp. | reverse complement strand
CAGTAAATTCACCATTACGTTTTACAAACTCACGAGTACCATCTAACGGATCTATAAGCCAATATTGCTGCCAATCTTTACGTATTTCATAATCAATCACTTCCGACTCTTCCGATAAAATTGGGATACTCGGTGTCAGTTTAGTTAGCGCAGAAACAATCAGATCATGTGCGGCTAGGTCAGCTTGTGTAAGTGGCGAATTATCTTCTTTTTTTACTACATTAAAATCTGTGGAATAGACTTGCAAAATAGCTATACCAGCGGCTTTTGCAATTGCAATCACGGGGTTAAGATATTGATGATAATCCTGATTATTCATGGGAACACTCCATCTTCAGTAATCAAACTAAAAGCGCAATAAAGGCAGTTTCGTCTAGGATAGCTAAACCAAGCTCTTGAGCTTTATCGAGCTTGCTACCAGCATCATTCCCTGCAATCACATAATCCGTTTTTTTAGAGACACTACCACTTACTTTTCCACCAGATGACTCTATGAGCTCTTTGGCACTGTCACGCGATAAATTGGGCAATGTCCCTGTTAATACAAAGACTTTACCTGAAAATTGACCCATAACTATTTGTTTACCTTCAGTTTCAGGCCAATGCAATCCTGCTACGAGCAGCGCTGAAATCACCTCTTGATTATGGGCTTCGCTAAAGAAATTAGTGATAGATTCTGCGACCACGGGGCCAACATCATTGACGTTTAACAATACTGTTATATCGGCTTGCATAATGGCAGATAGCCTACCGAAATGTTTGGCTAAGTCTTTAGCTGTAGCTTCACCTACATTACGCATGCCAAGTGCATAAATAAAGCGTGCTAATGTTGTTGTTTTACTTTTTTGTAGTGCATTCAATATATTTTGTGCAGATTTTTCCGCCATACGTTCTAAGCTACTGAGCGTAGTTAAATCAAGCTTGTAGATATCAGCGAGTGTATGCACCAAATTAGCCGCCACTAGTTGATCGACTAATTTATCACCAAAACCTTCAATATCCATCGCACGCCGTGAAGCAAAATGGATAATGGACTGTTTACGTTGCGCTGGACAAAATAGCCCGCCCGTACAACGTGCAACAGCCTCATCTACCTGTTTTAGAATATGTGAACCACATTCTGGACAAGCAGTAGGCATTTCAAAGCGTCTCGCATTCGCAGGCCGTCTTTCTAGTAATACACTTATTACTTCAGGAATCACATCGCCTGCTCTGCGCACGCTTACCGTATCCCCTACTTGAATATCCTTGCGCCGTACTTCATCTTCATTATGCAATGTTGCATTTGTGACTGTTACACCGCCCACAAAAACAGCTTTAAGCCTTGCTACTGGGGTAATTGCACCTGTACGACCTACTTGTATATCAATGTCCTCCACAACAGTTAACGCTTCTTGTGCAGGAAACTTGTGCGCGATTGCCCATCGTGGCGCGCGTGAAACAAAACCCAATTCATTTTGTTGATTAAAAAGATTTACTTTATACACAACACCATCAATATCAAACGGTAATTCGTTTCTCGCTAAGCCAATTTTTTTATAGTAGGAAAGCAAGTCTACCAAACCTATAACTAAACTGCGCTGGTGACTAACAGGAAAGTACAAACTGGCCAAATAATCCATTGCCATACTATGGCTATTTAATGCTGGTATGCCATCAGCTGCACCTAAACCATAGGCAAAAAAACTTAATGGACGAGTGGCAGTGATTTTTGCATCTAGCTGGCGGAGACTGCCAGCCGCTGCATTACGCGGATTAGCGAATAACTTTTCTTGTTTTTTTAGTTGCGCTTGATTCAGTTTCTCAAAACCACGCTTAAACATTAAAACTTCACCGCGCACTTCTAATAATGCTGGCGGATTCACACAGTTTAATCGCATAGGAATACTGCGTAAAGTGCGTAGATTATGCGTGACATCTTCCCCGGTATAGCCATCACCACGCGTTGCACCTTGTGTGAATATACCATGCTCATAAGTAAGCGTAATCGCTAAACCATCAAATTTTGGCTCAACTGCATACTCAATATTATCTTGCCCAAGCGCGTCGCGAATACGTTTATCAAAAGCTTCAAGCTCACTTTCTTCAAATGCATTATTAAGGGATAGCATCGCCTGGCGATGTGTAATGCTATTGAATGTATTGATTGCAGAGCCACTAACGCGTTGCGTAGGTGATTCTGGCGTAATAAGCGTTGGATGTAAGCTTTCTAAATTTTGTAATTCACCATAAACTTTATCATATTCACTATCAGGTACTGAGGGTGTATCAAGAGCATAATACTCATGGTCGTACCGTGCAATTAAATCGCATAACGCTTCATAGCGTAATGCTAAATCACCACTATCTGACTTAGAATTGTTTAAAGGGAGTGGGTTTAAAGGGTTAGCATTTAACTGTTCTGAGTTTGATTTTATGAAATCAGATTTTGGTAGATTTTGTTGACCATTACTTAAATCTAGCGACTGTTTTTTAGTACTTTCAGCCATTTAAACCATCACGATTAAACACAAAGTATTGATACAAGTTTGACTCAAGAAAATAACCTCAACGCGCTATCCGAACCTGGAATGATGCCACGCACCAACATATTGGCATGAATCATTTTGAGCTGTTGACGAATTTTTTCTATTTGAATATCACCTAATGATTTATTGTTATCGTCCACCAAAACAGCATTGAGGCCAATTTCCATTTGCCTAGCTACTTGCACCATTTGAGTGAAAACCTCACCGCATTGTTTTACATG
>JAYTHN010000416.1:0-2753 GCA_043732505.1 Methylotenera sp. | reverse complement strand
CTAAATTACGCAAAAACACATAAGCCTCACTTAACTCGATTACCGTTTTTTCAGGTAATAATCCTTTGTCTTTCAATAGCGACAATACCGAGAGCGTGGGCTTAATCTGTAAGCTGGTATCTTGCCCACCGCGAATCAACTGAAATACTTGGGCAATAAATTCAATTTCGCGTATGCCGCCACGGCCTAACTTGATATTGTCCTTCATATACGAATAACCAGCTTTAGCTGGTATATTCTGCGGGGATAACCCTTGCGGTTGCATGCTCCTAGTATTCACATCGCGCTGAATTTGAATCTTTAAATCGCGCATTGAAGCAAAGGCGCCAAAATCTAAATACTTTCTAAATACAAACGGCTTGAGTAGCTTGCTTAATTGCTCACTACTCCCAGCGACCACACGACCTTTAATCCAAGCATAACGCTCCCATTCTCGGCCATTATTTTGATAATAATCTTCCAGCGCATCAAGGCTGCTCACTAACGCACCCTCAGAACCAAAAGGCCGTAAGCGCATGTCTACGCGGAAGACAAAACCATCTTCGGTGATTTCATCAATGGCAGCGATTAGTTTTTTAGCCAATTTAGTAAAAAAATCTTGGTTGCTAATTGATATGCCACCACCAGTGAATCCATCGTCGTCATAAGCAAAAATTAAATCAATATCTGACGATACGTTAAGCTCATAGCCACCCAGTTTACCCATTCCAACCACAATCAGTGACTGCACATCGCCCTGCGCATTGGTTGGCAGGCCATATTGGATACTTAGCCAAGCGGATAGAAATTTGATCGCAGTTTGCAACGTTACCTCAGCAAGATGAGAGGTCGTTAACATCACTTCTTGCAAATCCGCCAAACCATTGAGATCTCGCACTATCATGCTCACCATCACTTGCTGACGTAAAAGTCGCAAAACGCGCTTTAAACTCACTTCATCAACAATATTTTCTTGAATATTTTGTGCAGACAAAAAACTTTGCATATCACTTAACAGGTACGCTTGATGAAGATTTGCTAGCAAATCATTAAGTAAAACTGCATCTTTTGTAAGCAATCTTCTTAAAAATGGACTGCAAGCTACGGCATGACGCACGTAAGCCTCATCGCTTTGCCCATCTCTATACTGGGTGCGGTTTTCTGATAGAATATCTTCGATTGTGAGCATGCTTTTATTCAGTAATTTTTAAGGTATTATTAAGGTTTTCGTCATTCATTAAACTAAATATTAACTTAACACTAGGCATTAACTAAACTAGGTTTCAACATCAGCAAGTCATATAAATTACAAATCTTATAAATTATAAATGCGTTAAGCATAATTGGGGAAGTTGTATGTCGATTGAATCTGTTTTAACCGAAACACGTGTTTTTGAGCCGCATCCAGACTTTGTAAAATCTGCCAATGTCTCTGGCATAGAGGCTTACAACGCGCTTTGTGCAGAAGCCGAGGCTGATTACGAAGGCTTTTGGGCTAAGCTGGCACGCGAGTTGTTAGTGTGGCATAAACCTTTTAGCAAAACCTTAAATGAAGACAACGCCCCTTTTTACAAATGGTTTGAAGATGGTGAGTTAAATATTTCAGTCAACTGTTTGGATAAACACCTCAGTACGATTCCCAATAAAGTAGCGATTATCTTTGAAGCAGATAATGGCGACACTAAAACTGTTACTTACCAAGAGCTATATCATCAAGTTTGCCAATTTGCGAACGGCTTAAAAACACTTAATTTAAGCGTTGGCTCACGCGTTATTATTTACTTGCCGATGGGTATTGAAGCCATTGTTGCCATGCAAGCCTGTGCACGCTTGGGCTTAACGCACTCTGTAGTATTCGGTGGCTTTTCTGCTAAAAGTTTAAATGAACGCATGATTGATGCTGGCGCTGTTGCCGTTATTACTTCTGATGGTCAATACCGTGGTGGCAAAACCTTACCTTTGAAAGCGGCTGTCGATGATGGTTTAGCAATTGGTGGGTGTGAAGCCATTCAAAAAGTAATCGTGTTGAAAAAAACAGGTCAAGATGTGGCTTGGAATGCAAAAGATATATGGTGGAGTGACTTGATTGCAGGACAGTCGCAGGAATGCCCGCCGGTAATGGTGAATGCAGAACATCCATTATTTCTGCTTTACACCTCAGGCTCAACAGGTAAGCCTAAAGGCGTACAACATAGCTCTGCAGGTTATTTGCTACACGCCATGAATACTATGCGCTGGACGTTTGATGTAAAAGCCGATGACATATATTGGTGTACGGCCGATGTGGGCTGGATTACAGGCCACAGCTATGTAACTTATGGACCACTAGCTGTGGGTGCGACCCAAGTCGTGTTTGAGGGCATTCCTACCTATCCTGATGCTGGGCGTTTTTGGCAGATGATAGAAAAACATAAAGTGTCGATTTTTTATACCGCGCCAACGGCGATTCGCTCGCTGATTAAAGCAGGTGAAACTGACCCTAAAACTCATCCAAAAAATTATAATTTAACGAGCTTGCGTTTACTTGGCACTGTAGGCGAGCCGATTAACCCTGAAGCATGGATGTGGTATTTTGAACAAGTCGGCGGAGGTCGCTGCCCCATTGCTGATACATTCTGGCAAACTGAAACGGGCGGCCATGTGATTACCCCACTGCCAGGTGCACATTCTTTGGTTCCAGGCTCATGCACCATGCCGTTTCCGGGCATTGCCATTGATGTGGTAGATGAAACTGGTAAAGATTTACCATGGGGTACGGGTGGCTTGTTAGTGAT
>JAYTHN010000415.1:0-9181 GCA_043732505.1 Methylotenera sp. | reverse complement strand
GTGGCCCACAATTAATTTTATCAAGAATCACGCCAGACTTTATTGTACGTCTATTTGAATTAGAAGTGCCAGAAATTGAGGAGGGTTTGTTAGAGATTCGAGCCGCGGCGCGTGATCCTGGTTTACGTTCTAAAATTGCTGTAAAAAGTAATGATCAGCGTATAGACCCTGTAGGTACTTGTGTTGGTATGCGTGGTTCACGCGTGCAGGCAGTGACAGGTGAGTTGGCCGGTGAGCGTGTGGATATTGTGTTGTGGAGTATGGAGCCAGCACAATTCGTGATCAATGCAATGTCGCCTGCTGAAGTATCAAGCATTGTGGTCGATGAAGATGCGCACAGTATGGACGTTGTCGTGGACGAAGAGCAGTTGGCGCTAGCCATTGGCCGTAACGGCCAAAATGTGCGTTTAGCTTCTGAGCTTACTGGATGGACATTGAATATTTTAACTGTAGATCAAGCAGCGCAAAAGAACCAAGCTGAGTTTGCTGGTGTCAGCCAATTGTTTATGGATAAGCTTGATGTTGATGAAGAAGTGGCTGAGATTTTGGTGCAAGAAGGCTTTAGTACCTTAGAAGAAATCGCTTATGTGCCATTGGCTGAAATGAACGAAATCGAAGCCTTTGATGAAGACACGATTGAAGAGTTACGTAAACGTGCGCGTGCTGCTTTATTAACTGAGGCAATTGCTAAAGAAGAAAAAGTAGATGAAGCGGCGGAAGATTTACTCACAATGGATGGCATGGATGACGAAACTTCGCATCTATTAGCCTCTAAAGGCGTGTCGACGATGGATGATTTAGCTGAGTTAGCAGTCGATGAGTTGGTAGAATTGACCAATATGGACGCTGATCGTGCAAAAACGTTGATTATGACTGCACGTGCCCCTTGGTTTAAATAAGTGCTTGTTTAAAAGGCACTATTTAAACAGAGGTAATGGTGTTGCTAAGCTAATCAATTTCTTAGGAACATCAAATAAAGTAAAAAAAGTAGTAATGCTAGGCAATAAGGCTTAGAAAAAGAATACTGGAGCAACAAGATGGCACAAACAACCGTAGAACAATTTGCTGGCGAATTAAAGCTGCCGACAGCATTGTTATTAGATCAGCTCAAAAGTGCTGGCGTGAACAAATCAGCCGCTGAAGACCAATTGAGTGAAGATGACAAAACTGCTTTGCTTGACCATCTGCGTAAAGAGCACGGTACGCTTGCACCTAAGAATAAAATCACCTTAACGCGTAAATCTAACACCGAAATTAAAAAAACGGATAACACAGGTAAAGCACGCACCATTCAAGTGGAAGTGCGTAAAAAACGTGTGATTGAGCAGCAGTCTGATGCAGATTTGAGTGAGCAAGAAGGGTTAACTACACTTGTTGGTGAAGAAGTGTTAGAGGTTATGGCTGAGTCTATTGAGCCGGTGGTTGAAGTGCCTGAAATCATTGTAGAAGAAGTGATCGTACCTGTAGTTGAAGAGATCGTTGAAGCTGCACCTGAAGTGATTGAGCTTGTTGTGACACCAGAAGCGGTCCAGCCACCAGTCTCTATAGCTGAGCCGGCAGCTGTAAAAACGATTAGTCGTAAAGATTTATTAGGTGCAGATGAGATTGCTTTGCGTGAACATGAAGCTAAACGTCATGCAACACTAGCCGCGATGCAGGCCGATGATAGACGTAAAAAAGTAGAGCTAGCACAACGTCGTGTTGATGAAGAGGCTAAAAAACTAGCCGATGCTGAAGCGGCTAAACTAAAGGTAGCAAAACTCTCTGAAGGTACACTGCATAAACCTGTAGCCAAAGAGGGTGCAGTTGCAAAACCTGCCGCGGTTAAAGATGCTAAAAAAGTCAAAGGCAATAACAAAGAATGGACCGATGCAGAAAATAAAAAACGCGGTTTAAAAACGCGTGGTGATACCACGGCAGGTAAAGCTGGTTGGCGCGCGCCTAAAGGTAAGCATAGATCACATCAATCTGATGATGATCAGCAACATGCATTTAATGCGCCAACTGAGGCGATCGTCTATGAAGTGCTTGTTCCAGAAACGATTACTGTGGCTGAGTTAGCCCACAAAATGGCCATTAAATCTGGTGAAGTAATTAAAGTGCTCATGGGTATGGGCATGATGGTGACTATTAACCAAGTGCTAGACCAAGAAACAGCAATCATTATTGTAGAAGAAATGGGCCATAAAGGTGTTGCAGCCGCTGCAGACGACCCTGATACCTTTGTAGAAGAGGCTGAGCACGCTGAAGCCGTCATGGAGACGCGTCCGCCAGTTGTAACAGTGATGGGTCATGTGGATCACGGTAAAACTTCATTGCTAGATTATATTCGTCGTAGTCGTGTGGCTTCTGGCGAGGCTGGTGGTATTACGCAGCATATTGGCGCATACCATGTAGAAACACCGCGTGGTATGGTTACATTTTTAGATACACCAGGTCATGAGGCGTTTACGGCTATGCGTGCGCGTGGTGCAAAAGCAACTGATGTGGTGATTTTGGTAGTTTCAGCTGATGATGGCGTGATGCCGCAAACGATTGAGGCGATTCACCATGCTAAAGCTGCGGGCGTGCCTTTAGTGGTTGCGATTAATAAAATTGATAAACCTGGTGCAGAGCCTGAGCGCGTTAAGCTTGAGTTAGTGTCACAAGAGGTTGTACCAGAAGATTTTGGTGGTGAAGTGATGTTCCGTGAAGTATCTGCCAAAACAGGTCAGGGTATTGACGAGCTGTTAGAAGCAGTGTTACTTCAGGCTGAAATCTTAGAGCTGAAAGCGCCTAAAAATACACCAGCTAAAGGCTTGGTGATTGAAGGTCGCTTAGATAAAGGCCGCGGCCCAGTGACTACTATCTTGGTGCAATCAGGCACGCTTAAACGTGGCGATATGATTCTTGCTGGTACCACTTTTGGTAAAGTGCGTGCGATGTTAGATGAAGCGGGTAACGATATCAAAGAGGCTGGCCCATCTATGCCAGTTGAGATTCAAGGTTTATCTGATGTGCCAAGTGCAGGCGATGAAGTGATTGTGTTGAATGACGAGCGTAAAGCCCGTGAAATCGCTAACTTCCGTCAAGGTAAGTTCCGTGAGGTTAAATTAGCTAAACAGCAAGCCGCTAAATTAGAGAATATGTTTGACCAAATGGGCGAAGGCCAAGCACAAGTGCTTAATTTGATTATTAAATCTGACGTGCAAGGTTCTTACGAGGCTTTAGCAACGAGTTTACAAAAACTATCAACTTCAGAAGTAAAAGTGAAAATCATTCATACGGGTGTGGGTGCAATCAGCGAATCTGATGTGAACTTGAGCGCCGCTTCAAATGCAGTATTAATTGGCTTTAACGTACGCGCTGATTCTGGCGCACGTAAGTTGGTAGAAACATTAGGTGTTGATGTGCGTTACTATAATATTATCTACGAAGCGGTAGATGAAATTAAAGCGGCATTAGGCGGTATGTTGCCACCAGAGCAAAAAGAAAGCATGATTGGTACGGTTGAGATTCGTGAAGTATTCCGTATTTCTAAAGTTGGCGCGATTGCTGGTTGTTACGTGCAAGACGGTATGATTAAACGCAACTCTAAAGTACGCGTATTGCGTGCCAATGTGATTATCCATACAGGCGAATTAGATTCACTCAAACGATTCAAAGATGATGTAAAAGAAGTGAAAAACAACTTTGAGTGTGGCCTATCACTTAAAAACTTCAATGATATTGAAATCGGTGATATTTTAGAAGTGTATGAAATGATTGAAGTAGCAAGAACGCTGTAAATGCAAACTTTGCATTTACTAGGATAATTAATATGGCAAAAGAATTTTCAAGAAGTCATCGCGTTGCAGAGCAAATGCAGCGCGAGTTGGCGGATTTACTGCAGTTTGAAGTCAAAGACCCGCGTGTGGGTATGGTGACCATTACCGCTGTTGAGGTGACGGGTGATATGGCGCATGCAAAGATCTTTTACAGTGCGGCCAAAGCCAGTGATGGCATGCAACAGGGTTTAGAGAAATCTGCAGGTTATTTACGCACCCAGCTTTCTAAGCGCATGTTGTTACGCACTGTACCGCAACTGCATTTTGTCTATGATGCGTCGATTGATAATGGCATGAAAATGTCGCAATTAATTGATGTTGCATTGGCATCGAATCCTGAAAAACCATAAAAAGCCGTTATAATTAGTATTAATTTAGACGCCCTAAAAGCTCAAGCCTTTGCAGTATAGAAGACCCAAAAAAAATATCAGCGGAGTGTTGCTCATTGATAAGCCACTCGGCTACTCATCTAATCAAGCATTGCAACAAGTAAAGATAATATATCAAGCCGCAAAAGCAGGGCATACAGGCACCTTAGATCCGCTGGCCACGGGCTTATTGCCGCTTTGCTTTGGTGAAGCCACCAAGTTTGCACATTATTTAACTGATGCAGATAAAACCTATGTTGCTACTGTTAAATTAGGTGTTACGACCAGTACTGGTGATGCAGAAGGTGAAATCTTATCTACACGTGAAGTGGATTTTAGCCTTGTTGAATTTAAATCAGTTTGCCTAAATTTTATTGGTCAAATCAGTCAAATTCCCCCTATGTATTCTGCATTGAAGTATGAGGGCAAAGCGCTTTACGAATACGCACGACAGGGCATTGAAATTGAGCGTCAGGCACGTGTTGTTAACATACACGACATTACGCATCATAATTTTGAACAAGATGTAGCGGTCATTACCGTGACATGCAGCAAAGGTACCTATATTCGCACTCTGGCAGAAGATATAGGTAATGCACTCGGCTGTGGCGCGCATTTGATTGGTTTACGTCGCACCGCTACCGCCAATTACGATATTGCACAAAGTATCACCTTGACGCAATTTGATGCAATGACTCAAGAGCAACGTTTAGCGGCGCTATTGCCATTAGATAGCGCGGTCATTAATTTTCCAGCGTTGACTTTAGATGCTGATAGCAGTTTTTACTTGCAACAGGGCCAAGCAGTTTGGCAAAGTGGCTTGATTCCGAAAGGCTTAATCAGGTTGTATGGTGAAGGTCAGAATGAAGATAGCCCAGAGTTTTTAGGCTTAGGGGAGCAGTTAAGTGATGGAAAAATTGCACCCAGACGTTTAATAGTAGATCGTGATTGATTTGTTGGCAAAACATTAACGCAAACATTTAGACAAATAAACAAAAAACTCATTGATTAATCATAGATTTACCGCTAAAATAATCAGGATATAGTAAATGAATACAATTGTGCGGGATGAATGTTTTAACCTGCTTTTGTATTGACGCTAATTATTAGGAAAAAAAATGGCAATTACCGCTGTAGATACCGCAAAAATCGTTAAAGAATATCAACGTGCTCCAAATGATACTGCAAGCCCAGAAGTGCAAGTTGCGCTTTTAACTAGCCGTATTACTTACTTAACACAACATTTCAAAACTAACAAAAAAGACAATCACTCACGTCGTGGTTTATTAGCATTAGTAAGTCAGCGCCGTAGTTTGTTAGATTATTTAAAACGTGAAGATGTAAGCCGTTATCAAACATTGATTGAGCGGCTGAGTCTGCGTAAATAAGTATTCACATAAGTAATTATTATAAAAGTGACTAATTTGTTATATCGTAGCCTAAAATTTTTAGGCTACGTTTTGTGATGATAAGAAAAGCCGATTGCATGGTGATATGCGTCGGTTTTTTTGTTTTAAGTAGTTTGATACTTAGTAAATATCTACTAAAAACTGTTGTAAAAAGTAATCACCAATTTTTTTAAAATTGAGTTAGAAAAAAGTCCGCTGTTATTGGGTAGTGAATAGCAGATTATTGAAAAGATAAAGGAAAAATAATGTTTAATAAAGTAACTAAAAGTATTCAATACGGTGCGCATACGCTCACGCTTGAAACAGGTGAAATCTCACGTCAAGCCGATGCGGCTGTGTTGGTGAGCTTCGGTGATACAGTGGTATTGGTAGTCGTTACTAGTAAATCAGAAGTAAAAGCAGGCCAAGATTTTTTCCCATTAACTGTAGATTACATGGAAAAAACGTATGCTGCAGGTAAAATCCCAGGTGGCTTCTTCAAACGTGAAGGTCGTCCTTCAGAAAAAGAAACACTGACAAGCCGTTTGATTGACCGTCCATTACGTCCATTATTCCCAGAAGCGTTCTATAACGAAGTCCAAGTAGTCGCAACTGTGTTGTCATCAGATCCAGAAATCGATGCAGATATTCCAGCGATTATCGGTGCTTCTGCAGCAATGTCATTGTCAGGTATTCCATTCTTCGGCCCATTAGGCGCGGCGCGTATCGGTTATATCAATGACGAATATGTATTGAACCCAACTAAAGCACAGTTAGCAGAATCTGAATTAGATTTGGTTGTTGCTGCCACAGAAACCGCGGTAATGATGGTGGAATCTGAAGCGAAAGAGCTTTCAGAAGAAGTGATGTTAGGTGCTGTGGTGTTCGGCCATGAACAAATGCAAGCAGTGATTAAAATGATTGCTGAATTAGCCGCTGAAGCGGGTAAAGATGCTTGGGACTGGAGTGCTCCAGAGCCAGATACCGCATTGATCTCAAAAGTAGCTGAGTTAGCTGCTGCAGATATCAATGCTGCATTTCAAATCAAAGCAAAAGGAGCGCGTTCAGCGAAGTTGTCAGAAATTACTAGTCGTGTATTGGGCGAGTTAATTACTGAAGAAACTTCAACAGCTGAGGCTAATAAAATCAAAGGCGAGTTATTTAATTTAGAAGCTAAAACAGTCCGTAGCCAAATCTTAAATGGCGAGCCACGTATTGATGGTCGAGATACACGTACAGTTCGTCCAATCAGCATCCGTACGGGCGTATTGCCGCGCACCCATGGTTCTGCATTGTTCACACGCGGCGAAACACAAGCGTTGGTAGTTGCAACGCTTGGTACAGGCCGTGATGAGCAAGTGATTGATGCACTACAAGGCGAGTTTAAAGACCGATTTATGTTGCATTACAACATGCCTCCCTACGCAACAGGTGAAACAGGCCGTGTAGGTACACCAAAACGCCGCGAAATTGGCCATGGTCGTTTAGCAAAACGTTCATTAATCGCTGCATTGCCAGATCAAGCAGATTTTGATTACACCATGCGTGTGGTTTCTGAAATTACAGAATCTAACGGCTCAAGTTCAATGGCTTCAGTTTGTGGCGGTTGTTTAGCGTTGATGGATGCTGGTGTGCCAATGAAATCACTCGTAGCGGGTATTGCGATGGGTTTGATTAAAGAAGGCAACCGCGTTGCGGTGTTAACAGATATTTTAGGTGACGAAGATCACCTAGGTGATATGGACTTTAAAGTAGCAGGTACAGAAGATGGTATTACTGCCCTACAAATGGACATCAAAATCACAGGTATTACTTCACAAATTATGCAAGTAGCTCTAGCGCAAGCTAAAGAAGGCCGTGCGCATATTTTAGGTATTATGAAAGCGGCGATGAGCAGTGCAAATACTGAGATGTCAGCGTTTGCACCACGCATTATTGTGATGAAAATCAACCCTGAAAAAATCCGTGATGTTATCGGTAAAGGGGGCGCTGTAATTCGTGCCTTAACTGAGGAAACAGGCACTAGTATTGATATTACTGAAGACGGTACAGTGAAAATCGCTTGTACAAGCTCAGAACAAGGTGCTGAAGCACAACGCCGTATTGCTGAAATTACTGCTGAAGTTGAAATCGGTAATGTGTATGAAGGTATTGTGCTTAAATTACTTGATTTTGGTGCGATCGTGTCTCTAATTCCAGGTAAAGATGGCTTGTTGCACATTTCACAAATTGCACATCAACGTGTAAATGCAGTGAGTGACTTCCTAAAAGAAGGTGATATTGTTAAAGTTAAAGTAGTGGAAGCTGATGAAAAAGGCCGTGTGCGTTTAAGCATGAAAGCTTTGATTGATGCACCTGCTGTAGAAGCAAAATCTGAAGCTGATGAGTAATTAATGCACATTAGGTAATCAATAAAAAGCCCGCGAAAGCGGGCTTTTTATTTGGTCAGAATTTAGCAGAGATTAAAGTAACGTTCAGCTAAAGCATTCAGTTATTTAGCGACTTGCTTCTCACGCATTTCATCTAAGGTCTTGCAATCGATACATAGTGTTGCTGTGGGGCGTGCTTCCATGCGTTTTAAGCCGATTTCAATACCGCAGCCTTCGCAATAGCCGTAATCATCACCATCGATGTTGCGTAGAGTTTCATCAATTTTTTTAATGAGCTTGCGTTCACGGTCGCGGTTGCGTAACTCAAGTGTCATGTCAGACTCTTGACTCGCTCTATCGTTAGGGTCTGCAAACATAGTCACTTCATCCTGCATTGTATGCACGGTGCGATCAAGGTCATGACTTAATTCTGATTTCCAGTCATTTAAAATCTTACGAAAATGATTGAGCTGAGGTTTGCTCATATACTCTTCATCAGGTTTTGGCTGATAAGGTGTAAATTGTTTAGTAATAACCGCTGCCATAATGGAACTCCAAGTTCAAAATAAAAGCGCTAAATAAATAGATGCTTAATAAATTCGATATTTGTAAAATGCATAGTATAAATTTTCATATTACAAAATTAGCGCGTGAGTGTACACTGAAAAAAGCTTAGATGCAAAACGGTAGTAAAAACAGGCTAATTGCTTGAATTATTGGTAAGATTCTTTACTCAAGATTCATTCGTTTCTAGTGCTAATAAGGTATTTTCCAGCAGTGTGGCTACTGTCATTGGCCCAACGCCACCTGGCACTGGAGTAATCCAGCCCGCGCGCGTTTTAGCCGTATTAAATTCTACATCCCCAGCAAGGCTGCCATCCGCTAGGCGGTTAATGCCAATGTCAATCACAATCGCACCATGTTTAATCCAGTCACCTTTAATTAGCCCAGGCTTCCCAGCTGCTGCAATCACTAAATCTGCATTCATAATCACTTTGCTTAAATCTTTGGTATGGCGATGGCAACAAGTCACCGTACAGCCGGCTAATAAAAGCTCTAGTGCCATTGGGCGACCAACATGATTAGAGACACCTACTACAACGGCATCTAAGCCCATTAAATCGATATTAAGTGAGGTAAGCATCTTGATGACACCAAACGGCGTACAGGAGCGCAAAGTAGGTTGGCGTATTGCCAATCTGCCTATATTAAACGGGTGAAAGCCATCTACATCTTTATTTGGGCTAATG
>JAYTHN010000414.1:0-2755 GCA_043732505.1 Methylotenera sp. | reverse complement strand
TTGTTTCATTGGCATGAGTGATTTGAGTATTGGCATTTTAAGTACTGATAATTTAATTAAAAGCAGACAACCAGTTGAGCTGTCGCGCTGCTCGCAATTACTCAATCACGGGTCTGTTACTTTGGTCACC
Source organism: Methylotenera sp. (assembly GCA_043732505.1). Classification (GTDB taxonomy): domain Bacteria; phylum Pseudomonadota; class Gammaproteobacteria; order Burkholderiales; family Methylophilaceae; genus Methylotenera. The sequence goes on along the minus strand of JAYTHN010000414.1, from coordinate 2,625 downwards.
AGTGCGCATAATGGTCGTCGCGATGTGATGGCAGCGTCATGGGCGATGGCATTAGATTTTGACCCATCCAAAGTCATTGTGATTATGGATAACAACACCTTGACGCGTGAATTAGTCGATGCCAGTGGCGAGTTTGGTTTGCAATTGCCATTACGCGCCATTGCTAAGCAAAACTTGGCCGTAGGTTCAAATTCAGGCAAAGATTTAGATAAATTTGCAGCGTTTAATCTAAATACTTTTCCATCACAAAAAATAGCCGCACCCATGATAGAAGAATGCGCAGCATGGTTGGAGTGCAAAGTGATTCCAGATGCCAGTGACCGTTACGATATCATTATTGCAGAAGTGATTGCCGCCTATTCAAATGCAGAAGTTTATACAGATGACCGCTGGCACTTTGGCGATAATCCGCTGAATAGAACCATGCATTATGTAGCTGGTGGGCAGTTTTTTGCTACGGGGGAGTCGTTTCAGGTTGTCACTTCAGACGATAAATAAAGGGTTTCAATTAAGAAAAGTAACTTGTAGATATTAATTGATGAGTGTGTCCAAGCACCTATATAAACATACTCACTAACCGTTTAACATCCTCGATATTCGATTCTGGAAAAACCAACATCATGTTATGAAAAGGTGTGAGTAACACGCCGCGATTCAGCAAGTAAAGATGAATTGCGCCTTCTAAACCATCGTTTTGTGCCGCTCTTGCCTCTTGCACATTTTTTGATGTTTCAGCACAAAATTGTAGTTCTAGCCTTGCACCCAAGCGAGCGATGCTCCATGGTAAATCATGTGAATTAATTGACGCTGTGAGCTGTTTTTCTAGCGACTCCGCTAGCGTTAACATATGCTGATATACATTTTCGGTAGCGACTTCAGTTAAGGTGGCATGTATGGCGGCTAGCGTCATCATGTTGCCAAATAATGTAGTACCGATGCCTGAATGGCCAGCAGGTGCGCTGTCTTTAGCGGCTTTCATGCGCGTGGCTAGCTCGGCACTAAAGCCATAAGCTACGGCTGGCAGGCTGCCTGCAATTGGTTTGCCGACTACTAAAAAGTCTGGAGTTACATGATTATTCTTTACCCAGCCGCCACGTCCTGTAGAGATGGTGTGGGTTTCATCTAATACTAATAAACTGCCGTATTGGGTGGTGAGTTCTCGTAGTGCTTCAATAAAGCCAGCTTTTGCAGGTACCATGCCGCAGTTGGTGAGGCAGGCTCTGTGAGGATGCAGGCAATTTCACCTTTTGCTAACTCCCGCTCAACCGCTGCAATATCGTTAAATGCCACTGCAATGGTATGCAAACCCAAGTCATGCACTTGGCCTAACAGACTGGCGCGATTGATGGTGTTGTCTTGTTCAATTCCTTCAGTGATAGCAACGTCCACCATCGTGTCATCCACAGTGCCGTGATAGCAGCCATCAAACACCAATAATTTTTTACGCCCAGTCACTGCTCGTGCCCAGCGCAGTACAAACCGATTCGCATCGGAGGCCGTCGTTGCAAGTTGCCAATAAGGCAGGCCGAAATGTTCAGCCAAAGCTGCACCTACTTCTGGCGCCAAGGTTGAAGGCAGCATGGTTGTATATCCACTATTTGCTTGTGCGGCAATTGCCTTTGCTACTGGTGCAGGGTTGTGGCCAAACATCGCGCCAGTATCTCCTAAACAAAAATCAGTTTGGTCTATGCCATCAGCACAGGTAAAGTGGGCGCCTTGCGCATGGGCTACAAATAGCGGCGTTGGCGTGCCCCAATCATTCATCCAATGCATGGGTACGCCGTATAAAAAATGCTGGTTGGCTTGCTGAGACAGCACAATCGAACGTGGGTGAATTTCTAAGTAACGCGCACGTTCATCTGCCAGCAATTGTTCGGCGTTACGTTGTAAGAGATTGAGATTTAGCATAGCCATTTAATCATCAACAATTTGTAAAGTGGTTCTAAAAAAATCTCTAAAATGGCTCTATTTATTAAACCAAAAAATAGTTTAACATCTAGTAAATTAACAACACAAGTAAATTCACCATACAGCTAAATTAGGAGTACAAGTGTTTATAACACTATATTTTCGTCATTATGCGTTGCGAGTGAACGAAAAAACTGTCACGGAGCAGCAACATGAATCACGGTTTTCCTTATACTTCTACAGGTGGGGTTTTGGGTCTGCCCATAGAAAACTCAGATGCAGAAAGCCTGCATATGACAGTTACAGTAGAACAACCCGCAAAACGCTTTGCCATAGTGGGTATCGCTTGGGATGGTTGCGTAACGAATAGGCCAGGTGCAAGATTCGGCCCGAATGCGATACGCAAAGCAAGCCATATGTTGTGTGGCGATGAGCATCCGTTATTTGATACTTCACCAGTGAATGATAGCGTTGATTTAGGCAATTTATTACTACCTAACACTAGTTTATAAACCATGCGAGCAACGTTAATGCCGCAAGCCAGCACCCTCATTGCACAGCATGAAATGGTTTGGTTAGGAGACGATCATTCAATAACTCTGCCCCTGTTACGCGCTTATTTTGCGCATTACAAATAGCCGCTTGCCTGTATTCATTTTGATGCGCATTGTGATACTTGGGAATGCCATTTCGGTGAGCCTTCAGGCCATGGCACTT
>JAYTHN010000413.1:0-2763 GCA_043732505.1 Methylotenera sp. | reverse complement strand
AGGCTAGTAATATGAAAATATTATTAGCACTAGATAAAGGTGCAGCAATATTGAGTGGGGTAATCGATAAAAAAGCCAACCATACAATTACTTCAAGTAGCATAGCAAGTGCACCTAACATAATTACTTTAGAAGCAGTTGCCCGTTTTAGTGTTTGCCAATGACCCTGCCAGCCAGATAAAGTAGGTAACGAAAAATGATTCATTCCTTTTTTGAACAGAATATTGCCAACGGTATCGAGTGCCATAGCAATGCCAAACAAACTGAGTGATTTAAGCGTTAATAGCATTGGTTAGTGTTATTTACAAAAAACCTAGTGCAGTTGCTAGTTTAGTATTAGCAATTGCATTCACTTTGTTAGCTTGCAATTGGGCATTCATACGTAAAGCTTTGGCAGGACGATCAAGCAAAGATCCTAGCCATTTCAATGGTGATGCAAATACTGGCGGAGAGTAGTCGCCTACTGTATCTGCCCCAACAATGTCGCAACGCTTCGCGATGATTTGAATACAACTTAATACAGTGGCTAAAGGTAATGTTCCCTGCTCCCAGTTAGTCACCGCATCTTGTGATCGTAAACAGTCTTTATCAATACTTATATAAACGTTATGCGTTGTTATCGCATCTAAAATCTCTTGAATTCCTGCATATAAATCTGCCTTAAGTTTGGATTCTAAATGAACGAATGGTTGCTGAGTTTGTGTTTGAACTTCTACTGGCGAGTAAGGCAAGAGTACAATTTTTTGTTTCAAATAACTTTCCACATCACCTGCTAGAAACTTCTTACCTTCTAAATCACCATTTTCAAGGCCTACAATCACAATCCGCTCAATTTGTGGCATTCTAGCCGCAGTGTATATCCAGCTACCACAGTGATACTTGTGTGGCGGACGCATCCAATCTGGATGATTGTCAAATAGCACAAGTGTGAGCGGCGTTTTATGCTGTTGTAATAGTGCGATAGTTAAATGGTGATAATCGCCAGAACCTAACAAAGTAAATTGATGAATATTTTCAAGCCGCATTAGATTACTAACTTTTCTGAAATTGCGCTCACTGCACCATAACCGAATAGATCGTTGAAAAACATGCATAGGTCGAATACTTAACTGAGAGCTAAAACGCTTCATAAATACAGACTGCGTTATCAAGCTACGGTCAAAATCAAAAATAGTCATGCCTTTCATATCGATTTTCTATTCAAACTACTGCGCGCCACAGCGTTTAAGTAGTGATTCAAATAACCGAATCCCTAAATCAATCTCTTCATTAGTAATCAGTAGTGAAGGCGCTAAAGTAATGACATTTTTTTGATAGCCACCGATATCCAGTACTAAGCCGTACATTTTTCCGTCTATGTCGATATCACCTTTGAGACCTTCATTAAACATTTGGTCGGCAAGCTCACGGCTAGCAGTAAAGCCGTCTTCAGTACATAATTCAATACGTAAAGCTAAGCCTAAACCACTTACATCACCTACTACTTTCCATCGTGATTTAAGCTCTTGAATACGTTTTAAAAAATATGCTCCACGTTCAAGTACTTGCAACTCAAAGTCAGGGTCTTGCGTCATTTTCATCACTTCTAACGCTACCGCGGTACCTAATGGATTCGATGCGAATGTTGAATGAGTAGTCCCAGGAGGAAATTTCTCAGGATTAATATATTCTTCTTTCGCCCAAATACCTGACAGTGGATTCAGCCCATTGGTAATCGCTTTACCGAATACAAATACATCGGGCACGATGCCAAAATTCTCCCAAGACCATAATTTACCAGTGCGATAAACCCCCATTTGAATTTCATCTGCCACTAATAGCACATTACGTTTTTTAAGGCTGGCTTGTAGTTTTTCCATATAGCCATCTGGAGGGATTATGTAACCCCCAGTACCCTGCATCGGCTCAATGTAAAACGCACCAAATTCACATTCTTGCGCTTTAGTATCCCAATGCAGCCGAAGCCTGCGCTCCGTTTTGTGGTGCGGTTCTTGTGTTGTAAAGCTTTGGAAGCTTGCCTTCGCCGTCGACGCGTGCCGCACGCTGTGCTGGTGCAAGAAGGTTCGAGGCGAGGCGCCGCTGTTGACAGATCTGGTGGCGCGGGTGGATGAGCTTTGAGGCGGGACGCACGCGCCCCGCCCTGGTCCGCCTCAATCCGCTGCACACTTGCGCTCATGGCATACACTGAAGGCTGCTGGTGGGGCTGGGCGGGTGCTGCGCACTGGTTTTGTCACCACCGGAGCGGAATGGACGGAGCGCACGCGTGCACACGAGGCACGACAAGCAACACATGCAATCTACATAGCTTTTTCAACTACTTGTTTGTCTCTACGCTGGACGCGTGCTTGAAGGAGACGTGCTGCTGCGTGTGCAAGGCAGAGGAGAAGCGCAAGCAAGGTCACGCCAAGCCAGTCACTCCAAGCCAGTTCAACTCCAAGCCAAGTCACTGACTTGGCTTGGGCTGACTTGGCTTGGGGTGACTTGCTAGGGCCAGGCCTAACCCAAGTCACGGGGTGTCCCTAAGAGGAACCCTCCTTACAACTGGACTTGAGGAATAGGGTCGTCATGGTTTCGTGCGCTAAGTTTAGATAAGCAAAAAACAAAAATCTTGCATTACATAAGACACATTGATATTGTTCATAGACAGCTGGAGCACTTCGAGAGCAGGAGTCTGAAAGACTTGCAAGTCTTTGCAACGACTTGGAAAGACTTTGAATATATTGAAAGTCTTAAAAGACTTTAAAGTCTTTTGCTCACTCAGCG
>JAYTHN010000412.1:0-9210 GCA_043732505.1 Methylotenera sp. | reverse complement strand
TTACCTCAGTAGTTGCTAAGCAAGGCCTAGTGGGTATTTCAGCCGAGCTAGGTTTAACATTACGTACGATTTTTGTCTGCGTATTTGTGTTGATCTTTGCCATGCTAGCGGTAGATTCTGACGAGATTAAATCACTGCAAAAAGTGAATTATATATGGCTGGCTTTATCTGGCATTACCACTGCAGTCTCATGGGTTTTTTACTATAAAGCTTTAAAAATCGGTGATGTAGCAACGGTTGCACTGATTGATAAAGGTAGTGTCATCATTGCAATCATACTCGCTTGGGTATTGTTAAAAGAAGTCATCACATTGCGCATGATGATAGGTGCCGCCTTTATTGTGCTTGGCTTATTGGTGATTGCTAAAAAGTAAGTAGATTATTGATTCTTATACTTATTTTTAGGTATTAAAAACGCATTTACATGCTACTTTCTTCAATACTGTAGTCCACCACAAAATTTTTCTCAATTGTAGATCAAACAGCTTTACATGTTAATTTAACAGTGTTAAATTAACATTTTTAATACATAAAAGTGTTCTTGCAGCATGCCACCCAGAATCAAATCACCAGAAGATCGAGAAAAATTACGTACCAGTATAATAGATGCGGCACGTATGCTATTTGTAGCGCGAGGGATAGAGGCGGTTTCTATGCGTGAAATCGCAAAGCAAATCAACTATTCTGCTACTACTCTATACAATCACTTTGCCGATAAAGAAGCGTTATTACAAGCCGTCTGCGACGAAGATTTTTTAGCGCTTGCTGGCAATTTGCGAGCAATTATGCAGTTGCCCAACTTAGTTGCACGCATTCAAGCATTTGGGCGTGCCTATGCCATGTGTGCGCTGCAATATCCAAATCACTATCGTTTAATGTTTATGACGCCCCGTACACCATGTAATTTGGATGCCACTAAGATTAAGCGTGGTGATACCGAGAAAGATGCCTATGCGCAGTTAATGCTGGTGGTTAAAGAGGCTTTTGATGCACATTTATTTAAGCCCGAGATTACTGATTTTGAGCTAATTGCTCAAACGATATGGGCTGGCATACATGGTGTGTGTTCTTTAGAAATCGCATTGGGACATGAGGTTTGGATTAATTGGGCTGGGGTAGAGACGCGTTTAGATTTAATGCAAACTGCAATATTACGAGGTTTGTTAATAGATTCTTCAGATTTGTCATAGAAGTTCCGAGATGTAGAAAATTAGATTAGGCGCGCTTAGAAATGAAAATAAAAATCTTAACCTTAGTTTCGCTAACATTGCTTTCGGGTTTGTTTGCTGGTTGCAATAAACCGCAACCACTGATCACCCCGCCAAGGCCAGCATTGGTGATGGTGGTAGGCGAAAGAGGAATAGAAAATGCCATGGCCTTGGTAGGTGAAGTGAGGCCGAGATACGAGTCTAGCCAAGGTTTTAGAATCGCTGGAAAAGTGATAGAACGCAAAGTGGATGTTGGTACACGCGTTAAAAAGGGCCAAGTGATTGCAAAATTGGATGCTGCAGATGCTAATTTAAGCGCGGCAGCAGCAAGCGCTGATGTGCGTGCCGCTGAGGCTAGCTATGCGCTAGCTGAGGCAGAAGTTGAGCGTCAACGTCAGTTATTCTTAAAAAAATTCATTTCTGCCTCAGCGTTAGATATTCGTGAAACAGAACTTAAAACTGCTAGTGCACGTTTGGCGCAAGTGCGTGCACAGGCGAATGTCTCTGGTAACCAAACCCGATATGCTAATTTAACCGCCGACCGTGATGGGGTAATAACGCTGATTCGTGCAGAGCCTGGCCAAGTAGTAGAGGCGGGTGAGGCCATTGCGCAAATTGCAGATACGCGTGAGATAGAAGTATTAGTGGCGGTACCGGAATCACGTATGGCTGAGGTAAAATTAAATGCTGCGGTTGCAGTGAAAATGTGGGCAAACAAACAAAAAGTATATGCTGGGTCAGTGCGTGAAATTGCACCTGCAGCAGATTCAAATACACGTGCTTTTAACGTAAGAGTCACCATTAAAGATTCAGACGAAGCCGTTAAGTTGGGCATGACTGCAGGCGTAAAATTCAATCAGCAAGACGCACAGATAGATGCAGTAAAAGATGCGGAACAAAATGCGGAGTTTCTGATTCCTAGTAGCGCTTTGACTGAAGCGGACGGCAAAAAAATAGTCTGGGTAATTGATGGAAATAATAAGGCGCAACCACGTGAAGTCGTCGCTGGTCAATTTAGAGAAGATGGCATTTTGATTGCAAGTGGTTTGCAGGCAGGTGAAAAAATTGCGATAGCAGGCGTACATACGCTTATTAAAAATCAGTCTGTAACGCCTGTAATTTCTCCAGTTGGTGTCACGCCATGAGTTTAGACAATGGCAGTGAGCGTTTCAATTTATCCGATTGGGCGTTAAAACATCAAACATTAGTACTATATTTGATATCAGTGCTCACTATCGCCGGATTAATTTCCTATACTAAATTGGGGCAATCAGAAGACCCGCCTTTTACTTTCAAAGTCATGCTCGTCCGTACTTCTTGGCCAGGCGCCAGTGCGCAAGAGGTAGAGCAACAAATTACAGATAAACTAGAAAAGAAAATACAAGAAGTACCGCATCTTGATTACACCAATAGTTATTCACGACCCGGTGAGTCGATGATTTTTATTATTGTGAAAGACAATACTTTTTCAAAGGATGTGCCTGAAGTTTGGTATCAGGTGCGTAAAAAAGTGGGTGATATACGGAGTACTTTGCCGCAAGGCGTTGAAAGTTTAACTTTTAATGATGAGTTTAGTGATGTATACGGCAGTATGTATGCACTTACTGGTGATGGTTTTGATTATGCCGCGCTTAAAAAGCAAGCGGAATTGATTAGGACTGAGCTCTTAAAAATCAAAGATATTGCTAAAGTTGAGTTTTTTGGAGAGCAGAAACAACGCATATTCATTGAGATTTCAAATGCAAAACTCACAACTTTGGGCATTAACATCAGTACGCTGACCAATATTTTACAGGCGCAAAACGCCATTGTGCCTGCAGGCAATTTTAATTCATCTACCGAACGCATCCGTGTTGAGGTTTCTGGCCGCTATAGCACGTTAGAAGATTTACGCAACCTGCGTTTACGCGCTAATAATCAAGACTTTCGCTTGGCGGATGTTGCACAGATATATCGTGGCTATGAAGACCCGCCACATGATCGTGTACGCTTTAAAGCCAAAGAGGCGATGCTATTGGGTGTGAGCATGAAAGATGGTGGTGACGTAATCGCCTTAGGACATGCTTTAGACCAAACCATGGCGCGCATTAAGCCTCAGCTCTTAGTTGGCTTGGATTTGAATACTGTGACCTCTCAGCCAACGATTGTGGCAGATTCAGTGAATGACTTTGTACGTTCGTTAGTAGAAGCCTTATTTATTGTATTGGGTGTAAGCCTTATTTCATTGGGTTGGCGTAGTGGTATCGTAGTGGCAATTACGATACCAGTAGTCTTGGCGACTACGTTTTTAGTGATGCAACTTAATAATATTGGCTTACATAAAATATCGCTAGGGGCACTGATTTTAGCTTTAGGTTTATTGGTGGATGATGCCATTATTGCAGTTGAAATGATGTCTTCTAAAATGGAGCAAGGCTGGGATAGAGCCAAAGCGGCTTCATTTGCTTATAGTTCAACCGCTATGCCAATGTTGACTGGCACTTTAGTGACTGTTGCTGGGTTTTTACCTATTGCGACGGCGGCATCTTCAACTGGCGAATATACGCGGTCTATTTTTCAGGTATCTGCCATAGCTTTAGTGATTTCGTGGTTTGCTGCAGTGATATTTGTACCGTATTTAGGCTACCATTTATTGCCAGATTATGGTCTGCCAAATGCCCAAAAACCTCCTGCCCAAAATTCACGCTTCAAAGCTTGGTTATTGAAACGCTTTGATTTTATGTCGCTTTTTAATCTAGCCCCAGCTAAGGCAGAAAATCATAATCATGATATTTATAACTCTAAGTTTTATCAGATTTTTCGTCGCGTAGTCACGGCTTGCGTACGTTATCGTAAGACAGTGATTGTAATCACTTTAGGCTTATTTGTAATATCGATTCTTGGCTTTAGTAAGGTTCAGCAACAATTTTTCCCTGATTCAACTAGGTTGGAATTAGTCGTCGATTTACGTATGACAGAGGGCGCATCTTACGATGCTACCGACGAACAAGTGCAAAAATTAGAACATTGGCTGCAAGCGTGGAATAAACAACATGATGGCATAGAAAATTTTGTCGCTTATATAGGCACTGGTGCGCCACGCTATTACTTGCCACTAGATGTGCAATTGCCTCATAGAGGATTTGGACAGTTTGTGATTTTAAGTAAAGATTTAACTGCACGTGAGGCCTTACGCACAGCATTACTGCATCAGTTTGAGATAGATTATCCTACCTTGCGCGCATCAGTATTACGGTTAGAAAATGGCCCACCTGTGGGCTTTCCAGTGCAATTCAGGGTATCTGGCACCGATGTTAAGCAAATACGAGGTATAGCGCACCAAGTAGCTGACATCATGCGTAACAATAGCAACCTAGTGAATGTACAGTTAAATTGGGAAGAGCCTAGTAAAGTGGTACATGTACAAGTAGATCAAGCCAAAGCGCGCTTATTGGGTATTAATTCAGTGACTATTGCTAACGTACTAAACGGCGCGAACAACGAATTTTATATTTCTGAATTTAGAGAAGGTAATGAGCGCATCGACTTAGTAGTGCGTGGCCCAGAGGCTGAACGTAAAAACTTAGCGCGAATCTCCGACTTAATGATTAATACGCAAAATGGTGCTAGTGTCACTTTATCTCAAGTAGCTACAATCACATCCGATTTTGAAGAAGGTGTGATTTGGCGGCGTAATCGTGTGCCTTACATTGTAGTGCGTGCAAACCTGCAAGGACATTTGCAAGCGCCCGTAGTGTCGCAGCAGATTGAAGACAAATTAACTGAGATTAGAGTTAACTTACCATTAGGGGTGAACTTGGAAACAGGTGGGGCAGTCGAAGAGTCGGCTAAAGGCGGTGCATCGGTTGTGGCAGGTTTTCCACTATTCTTAATAGCAGTATTGACTATCTTGATGATTCAATTACAAAGTTTTTCAAGGGTATTTTTAGTACTATTAACAGCGCCTTTGGGTCTTATTGGTGTCACCGTTGCGTTACTTATATTCGATAAGCCTTTTGGCTTTGTAGCCATGCTTGGTACGATTGCACTATCAGGCATGATTATGCGTAATTCAGTGATTTTAGTCGATCAAATAGACCAAGACAAAGCCACTGGCTTACCAGAATGGCAGGCGATTATTGAATCTACAATACGAAGATTTAGGCCAATTGTACTCACTGCGGCAGCGGCCATATTAGCGATGATACCACTCACACGCAGCGTATTTTTCGGCCCGATGGCGGTGGCGATTATGGGTGGCTTAGCTGTGGCAACTTTGCTAACAGTACTGTTTTTACCGGCACTATATGCCGCTTGGTTTAGGGTAAAAGTACCGCAACAGGCATAAAGCCAACGCCAACGTCACTAGAGTATTGTCGCTAGGCTATAATGAATAAAAATTAAATTAAGTAGAGATTTATCATGACACAAACTGAGCAAACACATCCGAACATGTCGCATGAAACCGCGCGCTTTAATATGATTGAGCAACAGATTCGCACATGGGAAGTATTAGACCCAGTCGTATTAGCCTTGCTAGATGAAGTGCCGCGTGAGAATTTTGTGACAGAATCTCAAGTAGGCCTAGCATTTGCCGATGTAGAGTTGCCGATTGGCTATGAACAAACCATGTTGTCCCCAAAACTAGAGGGCCGTATTTTGCAGGCTTTAGCCGTTAAAAAAACGGATAAAGTATTGTTGATTGGAACTGGTAGTGGCTATTTAACGGCTCTGTTGGCTAAATTGACAGCTCATGTGCATGCGGTGGAAATTAACCCAGCGCTATCAATTTTGGCAGGGTCACGCTTGCTAAAACAAGGTATTCACAACGTGACTTTGCATGTAGGTGATGCATCTAGTGGCTTTGCCAATAACGCGCCGTATGATGTGATTGTATTTACGGGATCTTTGCAATTACGCCCGATTGTAGCTGAGAAAATGCTTAATATTGGCGGCCGTTTATTTGCAGTGGTTGGTGAAATGCCAATCATGCAGGCTAATCTAACACAGCGCCTTAGCCAACAGTCGTTTAGACAAGACACGTTATTTGAAACTTGCTTGCCACCATTAGAAAATTCGCCGCAAGCGGCTAAGTTTGAGTTTTAATTAGGCGCTTTTACTGTTATGTTTAATCAATTAACTTTTAATGCGTTTCTAGTCAGAAATTTGCATAGGAAAGCTTTGCAAATAAACATTTGGTTAATTGCTACAAGCATTTTAATTTCAAATCAAGGCTCGGCTGCTGATCTGTCAATGCAAGAAAAACAGCAATCCTTAATCGAAATTTATCATCAAGCATTAGCGCACGATCCAACGCTTGCTTCTGCAATCAGTGCTAATCAAGCTGCACAAGAGTTGCTTGAGCAAGGTAAGGCGCTGTATCGCCCAACGGTTAAGATTAATGCGGGTGTCAATGCAACACAAAGTGATATTCGTTACATAGGCGGAGGATTTAATCCTTTTGCAACACAGCAAGGTCGCTCTAATTATGAGGCTTACAACTATGGCGTAGATGCGCGTCAACCTATCTATCGTAAGCAAAATCTAGTGCAGATGGATGAAGCTATTACGCAAGTAAATCAAGCTGATAAACAATTGATGCTCAGTAAACAAGCACTCATATTGCGAACGACACAGAGTTATTTTGAGGTATTGATTGCACAAGATAAAATCGATTTGATTAATGCGCAAAAAACGGCTATTTTAAGTCAGCTAGAGCAAGCAAAAGCTAATTTTGAAGTAGGTAACTCAACTGTTACTGATGTCAATGAAGCGCAGGCGCGTTTCGATTTGATTTTAGCGCAAGAAATAGCGGCCACTAACGAGCATCAAATAGCTGAGCGCGCTATACAAGCGATTACAGGTGAGATTCCACAACAATTAGCGCCAGTAAAGGCCGATATTAAAACGAATAACTTAATGCAAGGTATGGATCAGTGGATAGATATAGCAGCAAAAAATAATCTCAATATACAAATACAACAAGATGCGCTGAAGCTTTCTGAGCAAGAAATTGAGCGTGCAAAGGCGGGTCATTTCCCCACACTGGATGCGGTAGCTAGTTATAACGATAATTATGCAAATGGCAGTTACACCGGTTTTGGAAACGATCTTAAGTCAGGTGTCGTAGGCTTGCAGCTACAAATTCCACTTTATCAAGGGGGTGCTATTAGCTCTCGTGTCAGGCAGGCCGCATTTAATAAACAAAAAGCGCAAGATGATGTAGAAATTGCACGCCGCGATACTGCGCTTGAAACACAGCGCGCTTATTTGAATTTAAGTACCAGTATTGCCCAAGTAAAAGCCTATGAGCAGGCGCTAATTAGCAGCCAAAGCCAAGTTGACTCGACTAAGTTAGGCTATGAAGTTGGCGTGCGAACCAGTGTGGATGTGCTTAATGCGCAGCAGCAATTATTTAGTGCTAAGCGTGATTTATTGCAATCTCGCTACAATTATTTAGTGAATATCATTCGTTTAAAAGCAGTTTCTGGCACAGTGGCAGAGATAGATTTGGCCGATATCAATCAACAGTTAGTCCTTACTTCGATACATTAAACTATGACGTACTCTCACCTTACCGCACACGCCAGTTTAAGCCAGCTGATAGTTGTTGATATGCAAACACGATTAGTGTCGGCGATGCCAGAAGCTGACATAAAAACGGTAATTAAAAATAGTGGAATTCTGACACAAGCGGCAAAAATGTTAGAGATATCAGTGATTTTAACTGAGCAATATCCTAAAGGCTTAGGTAATACATTGCCTGAATTATTGGCTTTATTACCAAATGCTAAGCCAGTAGAAAAAATCACGCTCTCATGTACTGCTGAGCCGAAATTTAGCCGTCACCTTACACGTGATCATTCACAAATAATCATTGCGGGAATGGAGGCGCATATTTGCGTATTGCAAACAGCCATGGGTTTAATTAATGCAGGTAAACAAGTATTTGTGGCAGAAGATGCGATTATTTCACGCAACTCTGCCAATAAAGCGAATGCAATTGCAAGAATGCGCGATGCAGGTTGTATCGTTAGCAACACAGAGTCAATCGTATTTGAGTGGCTAGGGCGCGCTGAAGGTGATGCTTTCAAAGCGATTAGTCAGCTTATTCGCTAAGTTTTAGCATTTTAATGACTAATGATTAAATCCATGAACTGGAAAATATTAATATTAGTTATTTTATTAGGTTACGGTGCTTTTCATCATTACCAACATCGCCCAGTGATTCATGGCGCAGGCGAAATCGCTCCCAACGAACCTGTTCAAACTAATACGCACGCTGTTGATATTCGCTTAAATGATTTTACCCTCTCCCCTCTGGCGAATTACGACATTGAAGCCAGGGTACTTTCTACTGAAGATTATCATGCAGGTACGGAAGCTGAGATTTCACCCACTGATCTAGCGGTAGGTTGGGGGCCGATGTCAGATGAAAAAGTATTGATTAAGATTGATATTTCACAAGGTAATCGTTTTTTCTTTTGGCATGTAAAAGAATTTCCTATCCCTCAGCATGAGATCGAAGTGCATGCCGCTAATATGCATATTGTTCCAAGTAACGACTATGTTAAACGCCTACTTACTAAGGTGCGAACGGGGCAAATTGTTCACATCAAAGGCCAATTGATAGAGGCCAAAAAGGCCAATGGCTGGCATTGGCGTAGCTCGCTAAGCCGGGAAGATACTGGTAATGGCGCTTGCGAGCTAATGTATGTCACTGAGCTATCAGTAAGGTAAGATTGCAAGCTTATCAATATGAAAAAAATTAATATTTTTTCATTACAAACACACCTCGGCGAATACAAAAATTGGCCACTTAAAACATTGTTGCTAAAAATGGTGAATCAACCACCACTTATTTGCCAGGCTGTGAAGTGTTGCATCAGTTTGAATTGCCTGCTGGTAAGTATTTATTAATTAACGATTGGGATTGCCCTTTTGAAGAAGCGATTGAATTTATTCTGCTGGATAGCACGCTTAAAATATTAGCTAAACGTAAACTTGCAGTACCTTACTGTTC
>JAYTHN010000411.1:0-9263 GCA_043732505.1 Methylotenera sp. | reverse complement strand
TTACGCCACTCATGCGGTCTCCTAACGCAGCTATCATAGTGCCTGTTAATGTTGCAAAATCTATGATCACATCAGGTTTCTTACGGCTTGCTAACGTCAAGGTATCAGCCAGCACCATTCGACCTTCAGCGTCGGTATGTACAATTTCAATGCTCATGCCATTCAGCGCGGTAACGACATCATTTTGTTTGTAAGCCAATGGCCCAATATGGTTTTGCGCAATAGCTAACCAGCAATCAAACTTTACGGGTAATTGCTGCTGCGTTGCTGCCAGTAGAATACCTAATGCAACCGCTGAGCCGTTCATGTCTTCATGCATGCCTTGCATGTATTTGGCTGGCTTGATATTATGCCCACCAGTATCAAAACAAATACCTTTGCCTACCAACGCAATGTGTTTGGTCGCATTTATTGGCGAATAACTCAGATGCACAATCGCGGCATCTTGCGGCTGGCTGCCTTGTCCAACTGCATAAAATGCACCTGCGCCCATGGCTTTAAGTGTGGGCATATCAAACGCTTCGTGCGTCCAACCGTATTCTTTTGCTAAGGCAGCCACTTTTTCACGATAGATAGCAGGTGTTAAGTCGTTAGGTGGCGTAATGGTCAATTGGCGAGATAATGTGTTACCAGCCACACGTGTGTTTACGTAGCTATAATCATGGCTGGCCGCATAGCCATGAATGCTCACGTTATTCAATGGCTTAAATTTATTCTCTTTTTTACGGTTAGGTAATTCAGCTGCATTAACTGTGACTACATAATAAGCAGCGCAAGCGTGCGCTTCACGGGCAGCTTCGTCACCTAAAAGGCATATGGCTAAACAATCAGGCTGTTCATCTAATAATGGTTTGATTGCTTTAAGCAATAATGTATGGCGTTGGAACATATTTAACTCATCACTCAAAGCGACAAAACTGACGATACTGCCATCAGTCAAATCAGTGGATAATGGTGTCTTAGCTAAATCTTTGTATTCGCCATTGATACGTTTTAATTTAGTTTGTAGAACTTCACTAAAAATATGTTTTTCTTCAATATTTTTCGCAAGTACAAAAAGTATATGTTTTGCAGTAGTTAATAGATTTTCGAGTGAGATGTCTGCATATTGTGTTAATTTTACTGCCATTTTTTATCCTTTAAGTCTTATATAAAACCAATAGATAATGTATAAGAAACATCTTTAAAACCCATAAAAATCATCACTAAACTTGACCAAAATCGCTAAAAAAGCCACACTATGATTTTATGAAATAAGTTTTAATGATTTCATACTGCATTTTTGGATTTACTAAATTTAACGTATATAGCAGTTCACTACGTGTTAACCCAATGTGTAAATTTACAGTATGTGATTCAAAGACACGCAATATTTAAATAAGTTGGTTTAATTAGCTAGAGCGTTAAACTGGCTTGAAGCTTAGTTAGCTTGAAATATTAGTTATCTTGAAATACAAGCAACTTATTATACGCAATTAGTACATAATCAATTTTGTCAAAATAGCTACACGGAGCCCCACCCGCATGTCATTAACTTCAAATATGGTAGGTCCAGATATTGATAGTCAAGAAACGCAAGAATGGTTAGATGCACTTACCGCTGTCATTGAAAACGAAGGCACCGAACGTGCTCACTTTTTACTAGAAGCAATGATTGATAAAGCACGTCGTTCAGGGAGCAATCTGCCTTATAAGGCAACGACGGCTTACGTGAATACCATTCCTACGCATTTACAGCAACGTTTACCAGGTAACCCTGAGATGGAGCGTCGTATTCGTGCATTAGTGCGCTGGAATGCGATTATGACTGTATTGCGTGCGAATGAAAAATCACCAGGCGTAGGTGGGCATATTGCCAGCTTTCAATCTGCCGCTACTTTATATGACACCGCTTTTAACTACTTTTTCCGCGCTGCGAATGAAAATTTTGGTGGTGACTGTGTGTATTTCCAAGGCCATTCTTCACCAGGTGTGTATGCCCGTGCATTTTTAGAAGGTCGTATCACGGAAGATCAATTAGATAATTTCCGCCAAGAAACAGGTGGTCACGGTTTATCAAGTTACCCACATCCTTGGTTAATGCCAGATTTTTGGCAATTCCCAACGGTATCGATGGGTTTAGGGCCAATTACAGGAATTTACCAAGCGCGTTTCTTGAAATACATCCATGACCGTGGCATTGCTGATACCAGCGACCGTAAAGTATGGGTGTTCTGTGGTGATGGTGAGATGGATGAGCCTGAGTCATTAGGTGCGATTTCATTAGCGAGTCGTGAAAAATTAGACAATCTGATTTTTGTGGTGAACTGTAACTTACAGCGTTTAGATGGCCCTGTGCGCGGTAACGGCAAAATCATTCAAGAGCTAGAATCTGACTTCCGCGGTTCTGGCTGGAACGTGTTAAAAGTAATTTGGGGTTCTTATTGGGATCCATTATTGGCGATGGATAAAGATGGCTTGCTGAAAAAACGTATGGAAGAGTGCGTGGATGGCGAGTACCAAAACTTTAAAGCCAAAGGTGGTGCGTATACCCGTGAGCATTTCTTTGGCAAATATCCTGAGCTAAAAGAAATGGTTGCTGCGATGAGTGACCAAGATATTTGGCGCTTAAACCGTGGCGGACATGATCCACATAAAGTCTATGCGGCTTATCATTCAGCGGTGAACCATAAAGGTCAGCCAACCGTGATTTTAGCCAAAACGGTTAAAGGTTATGGTATGGGTGAAGCGGGTGAGGGTCAAAACACTACGCACCAACAAAAAAATATGGATTTAACGTCTCTCAAATTATTTAGAGACCGTTTTGACTTGCCGATTACAGATGAGCAAGTAGAGAGCCTATCATTCTACAAACCAGCGGCCGATTCACCAGAAATGACTTATATGGCAGAGCGCCGTGCTGCCATGGGAGGTTCAGTACCTGCGCGTCGTCGTAAAGGTAATGAGTTAATAGTGCCTGCATTATCAGCATTTGAAAACATGTTGGTTTCAACAGGTGAGCGTGAGATTTCTACCACTATGGCGTTCGTGCGCATTCTCTCGACTTTGGTCCGCGATAAACAAATCGGTAAATTCATCGTGCCTATTGTGCCAGATGAAGCGCGTACTTTCGGTATGGAAGGTATGTTCCGCCAGCTTGGTATCTATTCATCAGTAGGCCAATTATATGAGCCTATGGATTCTGACCAAGTGATGTTCTACAAAGAACAAAAAGATGGTCAGATTTTAGAAGAAGGTATTAACGAAGCGGGTTCATTCTCTAGCTGGATTGCGGCGGCAACGTCATATTCAGTCACTGGCGTGCAGATGATCCCGTTCTATATTTTCTATTCCATGTTCGGTTTCCAGCGTATTGGTGACTTGGCTTGGGCTGCGGGTGATAGTCGTGCACGTGGTTTCTTGCTTGGCGCGACTGCTGGGCGTACCACATTGAACGGTGAGGGTTTACAGCATGAAGATGGTCATAGCCATTTGATTTCTGCAACCATTCCTAACTGTATTTCTTACGATCCGACCTTTGCTTATGAGTTAGCTGTAATCATTCAAGAAGGCATGCGCCGCATGGTGCAGAATCAAGAAGATGTGTATTACTATATTACCTTGATGAACGAAAATTACACGCATCCTGAAATGCCAAAAGGCACAGAAGCTGGCATCCTTAAAGGGATATACAGCTTTAGTAAATCAAAAGCTAAGGGCGAGAAAGTACAATTGATGGGTAGCGGTGTCATCTTGCGTGAAGTGATTGTTGCAGGCGAAATGTTGGAAAAAGAATGGGGTATATCTGCCGATGTTTGGAGTGTGACCAGCTTCAACGAGTTGCGTCGCGATGGTTTAGATGCTGAGCGCTGGAATATGTTGAACCCTGAAAAACCACAAAGATTAAGTTATGTGGCAGAATTAATGAAAGGCGCACAAGGCCCAACCATTGCTTCAACAGATTATATGAAAGCATTTGCTGAGCAAATCGCAGGTTTTGTACCTGGTAAATTCGTAGCACTTGGTACTGATGGTTATGGCCGTTCAGATAGTCGTGAAGCGCTACGTAGCTTCTTTGAGGTTGATAAATACTACGTTGTTGTCGCCGCGCTTAAAGCGCTTGCAGATGAAGGCAAGTTGCCAGCCAGCAAAGTGGCCGAAGCAATCAAAAATTACAAATTAGACGTTAACAAACCTAACCCAACCACAGTTTAAGGAGACGATGCTATATGACTAACAACATGGCAATTCAAGACGTACTCGTCCCTGATATCGGTAACTTTGATAGTGTAGATGTGATTGAGGTTTTAGTAAAAGCTGGTGATGAGATTGCTAAAGAAGATTCACTGATAACAGTGGAATCTGATAAAGCGTCGATGGATATTCCATCGCCATTTGCTGGTATCGTTAAAGAAGTCAAAATGAAAGTGGGTGATAAAGCGGCCCAAGGTGGCTTGATTCTTACGATGGATGTGAGTGAGGCGGCGGCAAAACCAACTGAAGCTAAACCTGCAGAAGTTAAGCCTGCCTCAGAACCAGTGAAGCCAGTGGTAGCAGCGGTAATTCCCGAACCTAGTCGCCCAGCGCCAGAACCGCCTAAGACAATCGCGCCCGCGCACCAACCCGTACCAGTGGGTGAGAGTGCAGTAATGGCTAGAGGTAAGCTATCACACGCAAGTCCATCAGTGCGTAAATTTGCTCGTGAATTAGGGGTAAACTTAGCTTTTGTGCAAGGCTCTGCGACTAAAAACCGTATTGTGCAACAAGATGTGCAGGCTTATATAAAAAGCGAGCTAGCTAAACCACGCACTGAAAATATGGGCGCAGGTTTGGGTAGTCTTGCTACTTTGCCAATGCCTGTGATTGATTTCAGCAAGTTTGGTGAAATTGAAAGCAAACCATTATCACGTATCAAAAAACTATCAGGTGCAAATTTACATCGCAATTGGGTCACTGCACCACACGTCACTCAATTTGACGAAGCTGATATCACTGATTTAGAAGACTTTAGAAAGTCTATGCAAACTGATGCTGAGAAGCGTGGCGTTAAGCTTACTATGTTGGCATTCTTAATTAAAGCTTCAGTAAATGCCCTTAAAGCCTACCCAAACTTTAATGCTTCGCTTGCGCCAGATGGCGACAGCTTGATTCTAAAAAATTACTTCAATATCGGATTTGCCTGCGATACGCCAGATGGCTTGGTTGTACCCGTCGTACGTGATGTGCATCAAAAAGATGTACTGGATATTGCGCGTGAATTAGGTGAGCTTTCTGCTAAAGCGCGTGAGCGAAAATTAAAAGTAGAAGAAATGCAAGGCGGTTGTTTCACAATCTCAAGCTTGGGAGGCATAGGCGGAACAATGTTCACGCCAATTATCAACTGCCCAGAAGTCGCGATTTTAGGTGTTTCACGTTCTAGCATGCAGCCTTTGTACGATGCGAAAACTAAAGCCTTTGAGCCACGCTTGATTCTGCCGATGTCATTGTCATACGACCACCGTGTAATTGACGGCGCGGATGGTGCACGCTTTACTAGCCATATGCGTATGATGTTGAGCGATGTAAGAAGGTTATTGCTTTAGTTTTGAATTAAAGTATCAATAAGGCGCTATCTTTCCAATGATTACTGTAAAGATAGCGCCTTCGTCATTTAAAAAACTGCATTTATAAATATTTTAGGAACGACCATGGCAGTAAAAGATAGTAACGGCAATGAGCTAAACGCTGGCGATTCTGTGCAGCTCATAAAAGACTTAAAAGTGACAGGCACTTCTGTTATTTTAAAGCCCGGTACGGTAGCTAAAAATATTCGTCTAACCGACGACGAAGTTGAATGAAATGTAGATAAAGTAAAAGGTTTGGTGCTCAAGAGTTGTTTTCGCACTAAATGGGTGCAAAAATCAATTTTGACGAGTTTAATTATATTTTTTTAAAAGTCATTTAATATAATATCTCAGTAAATGTCACATTTCACTCATGTTAAAGCATAAATTTTTTAACGAGACAAAAGCAAATTTTAGGTAATCTATACATCACCATCTCTTCAAATCGTTTTTAAAAGCCATGTTACAGGCAATATTTGGCATTTTTATATTCCTTCATTTAGTTTTGTCTTTCATTATTTATATTAATTCATGAATCATGAAGTGACACTTAATTACAACTCCTATTTAGCTTATTGGTACGTAACTTGCTACGTTAAATACAGAAAGCCATTAGTACCATAGTTGAATTAAATTTTTTACGAGGTTTATTCACTTTAAGTATGTAAATTGGAGATTGTCATGACAAAGCTTATTTTTGCTTTATTTTCTCTTAGTGTAGCCACTTCTAGTTTGGCGATGCCAACTGACGAATTAGTCCAAGAAATCAGTACACATGTGGTGAAAGTACAAGTTGCCTTGGCGAATGGTGGCTTTGGCTTGGGTTCGGGTGTTGTTGTAGCCAAAGAACAAGTTGTGACTAATTGTCATGTGGTTGCAAACGCAATTTCTGTTAGTGTGAATAATAATGGTGAAAACTACAGCGCAAGCGCCCTCAAACCAGATTGGTACCATGATTTATGTATTCTAAAAGTTGAAGGCCTCAATGCACCTGTTGCGAATATAGGCTCTAGTGAAGGGCTGAAATATGAGCAATCAGTTTATACAGTAGGTTATGCAGGTTTTTCCCCACGCCCTAACGGTACGTCAGGTTTTATCAAAAGCTTATATCCCATGGATGATAGCGTAGTGGTTAGAGCGACTAATACGTTCAAGTTAGGCGATAGTGGCGGCGGTATGTTTGACGAAGCAGGTAATTTGGTTGGCATTATTACGGTTAAAAGTCCTGGCCATAACGCTTTTTATTACAATATGTCTGTAGAGTGGGTTAAACGTTTACTTAGTCAGCCAGAAGAAGCTATTGTTAGCGTGAGCGAATTACCTTTTTGGGCAGAAGCTGAAGAGAAATGGCCATTCTTTATGCGCGTTGTTCAACCACTAAAAACTGAAAACTGGGAAGCGCTGAATAAGATTGCTGTGGCATGGTGCGAAAAAGAGCCTAATACTACCGAAGCCTTGTTTTATCGTGCGGTAGCAGAGTTCAGCTTGAAAAAAGAAGCCAATGCAGAACAGGACTTTAACCAAGTAGTCACTAAGAATGGCAATAACAGCAGCGCGCTTTACTACTTGGGATTGATTGCTGAACAAAATGGTAAGCATATGGAGGCCTTAAATATGGTGGCTATGCTAGATAGTTTAGATGAAACGACAGCAGGTGAGCTTAAAGTAGCGTTGGGGATTGGTGAAAATCTAAGCTCCAAGCAATAGAAAGTAAAAACTTTTAACCAATACTTTGTGCCTTAGGTTAGACGATAATCTAAGGCACAAACTCAACTACTACCTCACGGCTATCTGCTTGCCCACTTCCATCAACTGCTCTTAATACATAATGGCCAGCTTGTAGCGGATTCCAAGCGATGCCTGCGCCCGTATCACTTTTTGCAATAAAGCCATTATCGGAAAACCAGTAAATTGTTCCTTGAGTACTATGATTGGCTTTTAATAACACTGTTTCAGGTTTTGAGAGCTGAGTCCTATAGGTGACACCCCTTAGTGGCGAGGTGATTTGTAGCGCGTCTGCATTGGTTTGACTATTGGTATTACTGCATTCTGCGGGCAATGTTGGTGGTATGCGGCGCGGCATACCTGCTTCACGAAATAGCTTCAGCATATCGGAATCCCAGAACTCTATAATCTCTTCACGCGTATTTGGATCAGGTCTGCAAACGACTTGATTTGTTGTGCTATCAAAATACACTGGACGATCTAAAGTACTGACCATTATTGGCGACTTTCCTGGAATGAGCCAAGTTTCACTGAGATTTTTACAGTATTGGTTGGGTAAATCGCCGCTTGCTGTGCATACATTGACCTTGCTTAATGACCGTGGCGGCAATGCCTCTAATCCTGTTTGAGGGTTTAATAAGCGTTGATGTCTTAAGCTATCTAAAATCAGAAAAAATAAAGGTGCGGCAGTTTTAATGCCGATGAATGCTGGGTTAGGTTTGCCATCAAAATTCCCTACCCAAACGGCAAGTATATCGTTGCCACTCAGGCCAATTGTCCAAGCATCATGAAACCCCAATGAGGTGCCAGTCTTCCAGGCGATTTTATATCTGTCAGGTTCGCTAGTATCTGGACGAGGATTTTGGCGCAATATATCAAGTGTTATAAATGCTGACTCCTCACTCAATAAAGCGTAGTCAGGCTCGTTATTTTTAACTAAGCTAAATGGTTTGAAGCGCCCATTTTAGACAGCATTGCATATAAATTGACCAACTCTTCCATCGTTAATTCGCCACCACCTAGTGCTAATGCTAAGACATAGTGTGATTCACTTTTAAGGTCACTTACGCCTACATTTTTTAGAAAGTCGTATATGCTTACTGCAGGTACATTGCGAGAGCGAATGAAGGCATCTGCAGCAGTAATTGGGCCAATGAATCGGCCATCAAAATTTTCAGGGCTGTAAGGCCCAAAATTAGTAGGCGCATCTTTTAAAATACTGGCGGGATGAATCAAGCTCTGATCCATCGCCAGTGCGTAAATAAATGGTTTAAGCGTAGAACCAGGTGACCGCTTGGCCTCTGTGCCATTCACTTGGCCATCAATGGATTCATTAAAATAATCTGCTGAGCCCACTAGCTCTTTGACTTGCATAGTTTTAGTATCAAACAACATCGCGCTAACATTGTTTAAACCAAGGTTTCTATTGTTCTCAATATACCTAGCAATCATGCGCTCAAGTGTGGCTTGTGCATGAAGATTTAAACCTGTATGAATGATAGTTTGATTGGTATTTTCGGTGCCCTTATTTTCAGATAATACTGCATCAGTAAAATGGGGCGCCTTAAACGGTAGGTTACCTTTATTTAACAATTTCGCAGGCAAAGCCATATCAGCACTATATTGCTCATCTTTTGGATTTGATTTGAGCCAAGTTTGCCATAAGCGTGAGTGGGCATCATTAAGCAAAGTATTGTTGGCTATTAAGTTAAGGCGTTTATTCGGATTTTGTGGAATTACCGCCAGTGTGATTGCTTCAGGTAAATTTAGTCGACTTGCTGGTTTGTTAAAATAAAACAAACTTGCTGTGGCAATGCCTTTAATGTTGCCTCCGTAAGGTGCAATGTTTAAATAGGCTTCTAAAATATCATGTTTAGAGTAACGGCATTCTAGCCAGATAGCGGCGAATGTTTGTTTGATTTTGCCAGTGATACTGCGTGAATTAATGTCATACAA
>JAYTHN010000410.1:0-9293 GCA_043732505.1 Methylotenera sp. | reverse complement strand
TTTCCCGGCGGGAAAGTGCGAAGTCACCGGCACGCCGGTTCGCACTTCGCTCACCGAGCGGCTCGACAAAGCGAAGGCGCTCGCCGCTTTCAATCTCCTGCCGGATAAGCCGACGCTGCTCGTCATGGGCGGCAGCCAGGGCGCGCATGGCATCAATCAGGCGCTCATCAACTCACTCCCGCAGCTCGGCGCAAAGCCGCTGCAGGTCATTCATCTCACCGGCAAGCAGGACGAAACGCTGATGCGCGAGAGCTACGCGCAGGCGGGCATTCCGGCGTTTGTCGCCGCGTTCCATCACCGCATGGAGGAGGCCTACAGCGCGGCGGATTTTTCCATCGCGCGGAGCGGCGCGGCCAGCCTCACGGAGCTTTCGCAGTTCGCGCTGCCGAGCATTCTCATCCCGTATCCCTTCGCCGCCGAGGACCACCAAACTTTCAACGCGAAAATCTTTGAACGCGCGGGTGCGGCGACGCTATTACCTGAACGCGAAACCACCGGCGAAAATCTCGCGAAAAAGCTGCTCTGGTTTCTCGACGATCCGGCCCGGCTTTCCGAAGCCTCCGCCCGCTGCGCCAGTCTCGCGCCGCACCAGGCAGCCGGGCGGGTCGCCGACACCATCCTCAAATATTGCTCCTAATGGACACAGGCCAGATTCTTGCAGACATCCTCGTTGGCGGTGAATTGAAGATTCACCTGATCGGCGTCGCCGGCTCCGGCATGAGCGGCATCGCCGGGCTGCTCATTTCGCTCGGACACACCGTCAGCGGCTCGGACAAAGCGCGCACCGTGGAGATCGACCGGCTGGAAAAACTCGGCCTGCGCTTTTTCTCCGGCCAGGCTGCGGCGAACATCGCCGATGCCGACCTCATCATTTTTTCCTCGGCGATCCGTCCGGGCAACGCGGAGTACGACGAGGCGCTGCGCAAGGGCCGCAACATGGTGCGCCGCGCGGACGCGCTCGCGGCGATCCTGAATTGCAAAAAGGGCATCGTCATCTGCGGCATGCACGGCAAGACCACGACCTCGTCCATGGCTGCGCATGTGCTCAAAGATAATCGAGAATTGGCTATCAATAGTATTTGGCTCTCTGGTGGCGGAAAAATGTCAGCATTAGCTAAAAATGCCATTGTTAAGAATACAGTTCCTGAAAACAGTGTGGATTTAGTGATAGCGAGTAGCGTTTTTTATCAAGGTTTAGCTGCAGTTGTAAGTAGTGATTACTTAATTTGTCCTATTCAGCCTGATGATATTTTGCAGCATGTTGAAGCACAAAAAATCAAGCATGTACGTCTACAATTGCCCCAACTAAATAATTTAGATCATCTTTGGTTTAAAGCAATATTGGCTGCGGTAAGGGATAAAAAAATTAAACAATTAACGCTAAATCTAGGGTTTTATGAAAAAACCCTGATAGCTGAAATTGCACCTTTTGACCTTTACAAGTTTTGGCGCAAAATCAGGCCTGTGGCGCATTATTTACAATAATCAACTCAATTTAATATGATTAACTCCTTATGACTAAAGTCTTACAACGCATCGTTCCAGCCAAAGCTGAATTAGCTTTACAAGCAGCAGGCGTATCGCCACTTATGGCGCGTTTATTGGCTTCACGCGGTATTGATGACGCTAAAAAACTAAGTGCTCATTTAGAGAATCTTATCCCGCCGCAAACGCTCACAAATAACTCTGCTATGGCCAAGTTTTTGGCGGATGCTATTGCTAGTAATAATAAAATTTTGGTGATTGGTGATTATGACGCAGATGGTGCTACTGCGACTGCGGTGGCTGTGAAAGGCTTACGGGCATTTGGTGCAAATGTGGATTTTTTAGTCCCCAATCGCTTTGAGTACGGGTATGGCCTTACGCCAGAAATTGTTGCTTTAGCAGCCATTCAAAAGCCAGATGTGATTGTTACAGTAGATAACGGGATTGCCAGTGTTGATGGCGTTTTAGCTGCCAATGATTTAGGGATACAAGTATTAATTACCGACCACCATTTACCTGGCCAAGAGGCACCTCAAGCCGCATGTATCATTAATCCAAATCAGCATGGCTGTAATTTTGCGAGTAAGAACTTGGCAGGCGTTGGTGTTATGTTTTATGGCTTACTTTGTTTGCGTGCAGAACTACGCGAACGAGGCACTTATATCAATAGTAAACCAGAACCAAACTTAACCGAGTTGCTTGATTTGGTAGCACTAGGCACGGTGGCTGACTTAGTGAAGCTTGATGATAATAACCGTATTTTAGTAGAACAAGGCTTGCGTAGAATTCGAGCGGGCGCTTGTTCACAAGGAATTTTAGCCTTGTTACGCGTCAGTGGTCGGCAACATCAAACTGTAAACGCGCAAGATTTAGGTTTTTATGTTGGTCCGCGCTTGAATGCAGCGGGGCGTTTAGATGATATGACGCTAGGCATACAGTGCTTACTGGCTGAATCAGAGCTAGAAGCGACACAAATAGCACAACAGCTTAATGATTTGAATGTTCAGCGCCGCAGTATAGAAGCGGATATGCAAGAGGAGGCTAATGTTTCATTGGATGATATTGATGTAAGCTATCAATTTTCTATAAGCATATATCAGCCAGAATGGCACCAAGGTGTTATCGGTATTTTGGCCTCACGTATCAAAGAGCGTTTTCATCGTCCTGTTATTGCATTTGCTGATGCTAACGATGGCATGCTTAAAGGCTCTGGCCGCTCAATTGCTGGTTTACATTTACGTGATGCTCTTGATTTGCTGAGTAAACAACAGCCAGATTTGATTGTCAAGTTTGGTGGTCACGCCATGGCTGCTGGGCTTACGATTAAGCAAGCAGACTTTGAGCATTTTAATCAAAGTTTTGAATCTGTAGTTCAAAGCTTAATTACTGAAGCAGATTTAGAGTCTGTACTTGAAGTAGATGGAGGCCTAGCTAGCCATGAAATGACCTATGACACTGCACAAACTTTAGAGACATTAGTATGGGGGCAAGGCTTTGCACCGCCATTGTTTTATAACGAATTTGAAGTGTTAAATCAACGTTTGGTTGGTGAAAAGCATTTGAAACTTAGCTTAAAAGTACTTGCAGATAAGCGTCAATCAAAGGCAAATCTAGTTTCAAATGGACCTGTAGTCATAGAGGCTATTTACTTTAACCAAACAGATTTTTTAACTGATCACATTAAAGCTGCATATCAATTGCAAACAAATCATTATAATGATGCGCAAAAAATACAACTTAATATACGGTATATCGATAGTTAAACTTATTCAGAAAATTAAAAGATAAAGCAATATATTAACTAAAAAGCTTAATACGAATATATCTTAGTATCTGTAATTGACCATTACATTAAAATAGAGTTTTATTTTAATAACTTAATGCGTTTTTTAAGTTATTCATCAACATCATTCTTCCTAAAGATAACTTTCAATGAACATCGTTAATAAAAAAACTGAAACAGTGGCTGCAGTAGTGCTCACTTTTAACAGAGAAGAAATACTTAAAAAAGTAATTTACAGCATGAAAAATCAGACTAGGAAAGTTGATGAGATTATCGTTGTTTTTCAAGGTGGCGCTATCACTACTGTGGAGTGGTTAAAACAGGAAGGTGGCTTATACATTCATCAACAAGAAAATCAGGGGAGTGCCGGTGGTTTCACACGCGGTATTGAAATCGCCATTGAAAAAGGTTATGACTAAGTATGAATTATTGATGATGATGCGATTCAGGAGCTAGATGCACTCGAGCATTTAACTAATTGTAAGTATTTTGATTCGGAAACTACGGGATTTCTATCATCTGTGGTCGTTAATGGGCAAGGGCAAACTTATATGTCACCTTCGCCAGATGATGCTAATAAATGGTACAGAACTGTTTTAAAATAAGGTTGCGTACCTGTTACATTATCTGCTTGGCTGGGGTGTTTGGTATCTGCAAAAGCGGTTATGAGTTTTTGGCTGCCAATTGCGGAATATTTTTTTACAATGAAGATTTTGAATTTACCTCAAGGTTGGCAAGGCAGATAGCTAGTTGTTGCGTTATAAATAGTGTGATTGTTCATTACCAAGAACCTTCTGCGGACTTATGGTTATCGCCAAGGCGGTATAAATATTTTGTTAGAAATAGGTTCGCGACGATTAGGTTTTCTGGAAGTAAGAAAATCAATAAGAATGCTAAAGTGTGGTTGTGGGTTTTCAAGATTTTAGGCGGCATTTTAATTGGGAAAATCCCAGTTGGGGCAGTAGTTCCAATGTTGAAAGGCTTGTTATTCTTTCGGCCAAAAATCAAATATCCAGTGAGAGGTTAACTGAAATACAAGCTTAAATCTTTAACAAACTATACAAATAAATAAGGCGCAATCACACACTTAGTTGCGCCTTATCTATTCATTATTAGAATGATTACTTATTATTATATAGCACACAATTTAATTGTATTAAATTTAAATCATGTTAAAATTTGAAGATGGAATCAAATAATGGAATTTAAATTAAAGTGCTATCTGCATTGCCAAAAGATAATGTGTTGAATGTTGATTTGCAAATGTGCTTTGCGCTTTATTCAGCTTCGTTGAGTATGACTAAGGCCTATAAGCCATTGTTAGTCAAACTGAATCTGACTTATCCGCAATATTTGGTGCTAATCGTATTGTGGGAAAAAGATGGCGTCACTGTGAATACTTTAGGTGAGCGTTTATTTTCAAATTCCGGAACGCTGACACCACTTTTAAAACGACTGGAAAAACTTGGTTTTATTCAGCGACAACGTTGTGCTGAAGATGAGCGCAGAGTCATCGTCACTCTCACCAATGAGGGTAAAAAATTGCAAAAGGGAGCTGCTGAAGTGCCGATGCAAATATCTTGCAATACAGGCTGCACGCTTGCTGAACTTCATCAATTAAACAGTCAGCTCATTTCGCTTAGAACTGCTTTAATTAAAAACTCAGCAAAACTTTAACAAACTTAATTTATATTTACTGTAACGCATTGAAAATTAATTATTTGAAAATTTTACTTAAAGATACATTGATTTTAAAACGATATTCAACTTCACTAAATCTTACTTGGAGCACAGCATGGATTTAAAAACTTATGGTTCAAAAGCGTTAGATTTTAACGCAGATGAAGCAAAGATAGGGCGGCAGTCAGGTCTTTTTACTCGCCGTGATTTTATGATGACAAGTTTGGCGATTGGTTTCGCTATCGCCTCAAACCCAATTTTGGCACAAGCTACTACCACTGATGAAAATGGCCTAATCGCAGATGAAGTAAGTATCACAGTTGCGAATGGAAAAATCCCAGCTTATAGAGCGATGCCCAAAAAAGGTCAGAATCTACCAGTTATTCTAGTCATACAAGAGATTTTTGGTGTGCATGAACATATCAAAGATGTGTGCCGCCGTTTCGCAAAATTAGGCTATTTAGCTATAGCGCCAGAGCTATTTACACGTCAAGGTGATGTGTCAAAAATGACCGAAATTAGCGAAATTTTAAGTAAAGTAGTGTCTAAAGTACCAGATGAGCAAGTGTTCTCTGATTTAGACGCAACCATTGCATATGTAAAATCTACTGGTAAAGCGAATATGGACAAGCTTGCCACAGTAGGTTTTTGTTGGGGTGGCCGAACAGTTTGGCTTTACAGTGCGCATAATCCAGCGATTAAAACTGGCGTTGCCTATTATGGTTTACTCAATGGTATGAAGTCAGACATTAAAGCCAATGACCCCATCGATATTGCTAGTACGATCAAAGTGCCTGTCCTTGGGCTTTATGCCAGTCAAGATAGTTTTATTAAGCCAGAAATCATCGAACAAATGCAAGCTGGTTTAGAAAAATCAGGTAGCGGCTCAGAAATTGTCGTGTTCCCCAATGTGAGTCATGGTTTTAACGCAGATTACCGTCCTACTTATAACAAAACTGCTGCGGATTACAGTTGGAAATTAACACGGGATTGGTTAAAAAACCACGGCGTTTAATACTTTATGTCTATTAAATTATTTATTTTAAGGAAAATATGATGAAAAATCATCATGAGTTGTCAGTATTTAAAGTATTGTCGTTATCTGCTATCGCTTTAAGCGTGTTATTAAGTGTTTCAAGTTTATATGCGGAAGATACAACACTTTTATTAAACGATAAACCTGTCACAGAGCAAATTGTTGATACTTTAACTAAGTTATCGGGCGGGCCACACAAAGGTTATCGTGCAAACCACGCTAAAGGTATTGTGGTACAGGGTGAATTTGTGCCTGCGAAATCAGCAGCAAGTGTTAGTAAGGCGATACATTTACAAACCACGCCAAGCCCAGTAATTGTGCGTTTTTCGGATGCCACTGGCGTACCAAATATTCCAGATGCTGATGGAAACGCCTTCCCTAAAGGCATTGCGATTCGCTTTCAGTTGCCAGATGGTGCTTATACAGATATCGTTAGTATTTCTACTAATGGTTTTCCAGCAGCGACGCCTGAAGATTTTTTGGGCCTATTAAATTCTATTGCAGCTAGTAGTGGCCCTGATGTAGCGAAACCAAGCCCAGTAGAGCAGTTTTTGGGATCACATCCAGCGGCACTTAAATTTGTACAAATGCCTAAGCCAGCCCCAGTCAGTTTTGCTACAGAAGCTTTTTATGGTGTAAATGCCTTTAAATTCACTAACGCTAAAGGTGAGACGCAATATGGTCGCTATCGCATTACGCCAGTAAAAGGGACACAATTTTTAACGAAAGAAGAAGTGGCTAAAACAACCCCCAACTATTTATTTGAAGAGTTGCCAGTACGTTTAAGCAAAGCACCAATCATATACAATATTGCCTTACAGTTGGCTGAAAAAGGCGATGTGATCAATGATGCTACCGTCGTTTGGCCAGATAGCAGAAAAGTGGTTGAGCTTGGTACTTTGACCATTAAAACTGTGGATGCTAACGGTATACAGTATGAAAAATCTACGATGTATAACCCGCTAGTTTTAGTGGACGGTATTGAGCCTTCAGATGACCCAGTTTTGCTAGCGCGCCCATTAGCTTACGCAGTGAGTTATGGTAGGCGTTTAGCTAACTAAATTATTTAAAGTAATGTTTTTTAAATTCACGCCTTTTACAGCGTGAATTTTTAATTTTTATGAGATTAATAAAATGACAACAGCATTAAAGCTATTTACGGCACCATCTGCATTTCCAAATCCTCAACGTTTACGCCTATTCATCCATGAAAAAGGCATTGCTAGCCAGATAGAGGAGGTGATTTACGATATGGCACCAGGCGGTGATCAACGCAAATGGCCACATTTAAAGATGAATCCGTGGGGTGAAACGCCGACATTAGCTTTAGGTGATGGGACCTATTTATCTGAGTCTACAGGTATTGCGAGATACTTAGATTGTCAGTTCCCTGGTCGTAAGATTATGGGTGAAACTGCTTTAGAGCAAGGCCAAGACGATATGTGGGATAACCGAATTTTTGTTCATATTTTGTACCGTGTTGTCACAATGTTCCATGTAATGCATCAAGGTTTAGGCTTAAAAATTGAGCTTACAAATAACCCACAATGGGGTGAGCACTGCCGCAAAGAGGCATTATCACATGCAGGATTAGTGAATGAACATTTAGCTGATGGGCGCGAATGGATACTGGGTGGCCATGCACCGACATTTGCAGACATTACTTTATGCACTACAATCGCTTTCTCGAAATTTCCAGCGAACCAAACACCACTGGATGAGCGTTTTGAGCATTTAGATTATTTTTGGCAACGTTGGCAAAAACGTGAAAGTTTTAAAGCGGCTTATGCAGATGGTGATAGTGGTTTAGCCGAATTGTATAATCTGAAAGGTTAACTATACACCTTTCAAATCTTT
This sequence comes from Methylotenera sp., assembly GCA_043732505.1. Lineage (GTDB taxonomy): Bacteria > Pseudomonadota > Gammaproteobacteria > Burkholderiales > Methylophilaceae > Methylotenera. The sequence continues at coordinate 1,452 of JAYTHN010000410.1, read as the reverse complement.
GGTTGGCTAAACAGCAATATAGCCGTTAATTAAGCCAAAGCAGAGGTCACGCTAAAGATATTAAATACCCGTTATAATAATGCTAACCTAAACATTTTTTAGCCAAACTTAATAACGAAGCCTATGAAAATTCAAACGATACAAACCTCTCCATTTGATGACCAAAAACCTGGTACTTCAGGGTTACGTAAAAAAGTAAAAGTCTTTCAGCAGCCCCATTATTTAGAAAATTTTGTGCAATGTATTTTTGATACTTTGTTAGAAGATGGCGGGTTGCCAGCCGGCGCCGTTCTTACGATAGGTGGCGATGGCCGCTATCATAACCGTGACGCGATTCAAACGATTATTCAAATGGCGGCAGCAAACGGTTTTGTCCGTGTGCTAGTTGGACAAGCTGGTATTTTATCAACGCCTGCCGTTTCGCATTTAATTAGGAAATATAAAACATTTGGTGGCATGGTTTTGTCGGCCAGTCATAATCAAGGCGGTGTTAACGGTGATTTTGGTATTAAATATAATATTAGTAATGGTGGTCCCGCACCTGAAAAAATAACCGATACCGTATTCGCGAAAAGCAAAATGATTGAAATATACAAAATTGCAGAATTGCCTAAGATTGATATTGATACAGTAGGCCAAACAGCTTTTGATGGCGTCATTCAAAATACTAAATTCGTAGTACAAGTAATTAATGCAGTAGATGATTACGCAGATTTAATGCAAACGTTATTTGATTTTCCAGCGATTAAATCCTTATTAGCAAGTGGATTTAAAATGAAGTTTGATGCGATGCATGCCGTTACTGGTCCATATGCGCAGGAAATTTTTGTTAATCGACTTGGTGCACCTGCTAATAGCTTAATGAACTGTATCCCATCTGAAGATTTTGGCGGCGGTCATCCTGACCCAAATTTAACTTATGCTGAAGATCTAGTGAACATCATGTTTGCAGGTGAAGCCGCGCTAGATTTTGGCGCAGCATCAGATGGTGATGGCGACCGTAATATGATTTTGGGCAAAAATTTCTTTGTTACACCTTCTGATAGCCTTGCCGTACTTGCTGCTAATGCCACATTAGTCCCTGCGTATAAACAAGGTATTGCCGGCGTAGCCCGCTCTATGCCAACTAGCGGCGCAGCAGACCGAGTGGCGGCTAAATTAAATATTCCATGTTATGAAACGCCTACAGGCTGGAAGTTTTTTGGCAATTTGATGGATGCTGGCAAAGTAACACTATGCGGTGAAGAAAGCTTCGGTACAAGCTCTAGCCATGTCAGAGAGAAAGATGGACTTTGGGCCGTGTTATTTTGGTTAAATATTCTAGCGCAAAAGAATGTTGAAAATGGCATTGTATCGGTAGAGAAAATACTTATGTCACACTGGCTTGAGTATGGTCGTAATGTTTACTCTAGACATGATTATGAGGCCATTCCTACGGAAGCAGCTAATCTT
>JAYTHN010000409.1:0-2812 GCA_043732505.1 Methylotenera sp. | reverse complement strand
GCTCTCAGGAAAACCTGCAACGCCAAAAAGTAAAAGACATGTTGCAAGCTTGGGAGCGTGAGCAACCAGGTCGCGTGAACAATATATTCCGTGCCATTGGTAATGTAGAGCCTTCACATTTGGCTGATTTTAATTTGTACGACTTTAAAAACTTAACGCAAGCAAAGCCAGAAGATGAAGATCCGCTATTTGGTGAAATCGCCAATGAAGCCCCAGCTTTAAGTTTAAATAGCGCCGATGGTACACGAATCGAGTTTACGCGTAACAAAACAACATCAGAAAATCTGTAAATTAACGTAGTATGTCGCGTAAGTTGTTGTCCTGTAGCCATTTACCTTGTTATCATTTAAACCATTACCCTATAATCCCATTTTCTGCATCACTTTTGATGCAATCATTTTTAGGCATTCATGTCCAAACTGTTAATTGTTGAATCACCTTCCAAAGCGAAAACACTGAAGAAATATCTTGGAAGCGATTTTGAAGTGCTTGCCTCTTATGGACATGTGCGTGACTTAATTCCAAAAAATGGCGCAGTCGATACGGCTGATAACTTCGCGATGAAGTACGACATTATCGAACGTAATAGCAAACATGTGGATGCCATTGCGAAAGCTGTGAAGAATGCAGATAGCATTTACCTCGCAACCGATCCGGATCGTGAAGGTGAGGCGATTTCATGGCACATTGCCGAGATTTTAAAATCTAAAAACTTACTTAAAAACAAACTCATGAAACGCGTAGTGTTTCATGAAATTACCAAAAGCGCTGTAGAGCATGCCATTGCAGAGCCTCGCGATATTTCTATGTCGATGGTGAATGCCCAGCAGGCACGCCGTGCTTTAGATTACTTGGTAGGCTTTAATTTATCACCATTACTATGGAAAAAAATTCGTCGCGGCTTGTCAGCTGGCCGTGTACAAAGCCCCGCCTTACGTTTAATAGTTGAGCGTGAGCTGGAAATTGAAGCGTTTAAATCACAAGAATATTGGTCTGTGCATTTAGATGCTTTAAAGCATATTCATGGTTTCAGTGCAAAACTGATTCAACTTAACAATCAAAAAGTTGAGCAATTCACAGTGATTAATCATGACCAACAATCTGACATTGTTGGTAAATTATTACTTGCCAGCGCAGGTAAAACTACTGTTTCTCGCGTAGAGAAAAAACAGCGTAGCCGTACCCCAGCCGCACCATTTACCACCTCTACTTTGCAACAAGAAGCTGTGCGCAAGTTAGGCTTTACTACGGCTCGCGCCATGCGGGTGGCGCAGCAGCTATATGAAGGTATGGATGTAGGCAGTGGTACCGTTGGTTTGATTACTTATATGCGTACCGACTCATTTAGCATGGCTGCTGAAGCTGTGATGCAAATTCGTGAGTATGTGAAAAAGAATTTTGACGCAGAATATTTGCCAAAATCCCCTGTCATGTACAAAACAAAATCTAAAAGCGCACAAGAAGCGCATGAGGCGATTCGCCCAACAGACATTACCCGTGCACCTGCTAAAGTACGTCAATTCTTAACAGACGAACAATTTAAGCTTTATGAAATGATCTGGAAGCGCGCACTTGCTTGCCAAATGTCACCCGCTAAATTTGATGCAGTAAGCGTAGATTTAAGCGTAGGTAGTGATGCCAATTTATTCCGTGCTTCTGGTCAAACTTTAGTGTTCCCAGGCTTTATTGCCGTATACATGGAAGGTACGGATGACGAGGAAGAAGAAGGCGAAAGCAAATTACCGCATCTTGAAACAGGTGAAGTTTTAACCGTTGAAAAAATATATGGCGACCAGCATTTTACCGACCCACCACCACGATATGGCGAAGCAAGTTTAGTTAAAATTTTAGAAGAGTACGGTATTGGCCGCCCTTCTACCTACGCCAGCATTATCAGTACGCTGCAAGATCGTGAATATGTATTACTTGATAAAAAACGTTTTACACCGACCGATGTAGGCCGTGTGGTTAATAAGTTTTTAACCGAACATTTTACTAAATATGTGGACTACGACTTTACCGCCAACTTAGAAAATGCACTTGATAGTGTGGCTGAAGGTGAACGTGAGTGGATTCCACTGATGAATGAGTTTTGGCAGGGCTTCAACCAACAATTACTTAGCAAAGCGAATGTTGACCGCCCTGGTAACGAACTGATTGATGAAGCTTGTCCTAAATGTGGCCAACCATTGCAAAAACAACTGAGCCGTTTTGGCACGTTTATTGGCTGTACGGGATATAACAATGAGCCTAAATGTGACTACAAACGTAGCTTAAATGGTGCAGCGCAAGCTGGCAGTGACCCAGTTGTAATTGGTGTCGATGCCAGTACCGAAAAAGACATTATGCTGATGAATGGTCCTTATGGCCCTTATTTACAGCTAGGTATAGCCACTGAAGGTGAGAAAAAGAAACCAAAACGTGTCAGTGTGCCTAAGGAAATTTCTATTGCTGATATGAACTTAGAAACAGCGAATATGCTGTTATCTTTACCACGCGATTTAGGCTTACATCCTGTCACTAATAAAAAGATTGTGGCTAACATTGGTCGTTTTGGACCTTATGTGAATCATGATGCAAAATTCAAATCAATTCCGAAAAGTGAAAGTGTCTTTACGATCGATTTAGAAGGTGCAGTAACGCTACTTGCAGCTGCCAATACTGGTCCTGCGCCTCTATGTTCACTAGGTAGCCATCCGACTGAAGACGGTCAAGTTGAAGTATTTGCAGGACGTTATGGTCCTTATGTGCAGCATGGTAAAATCCGAGCGACTTTACCAAAAAGCGTAGAGCCAGACTCATTAACTTTGGA
>JAYTHN010000408.1:0-9339 GCA_043732505.1 Methylotenera sp. | reverse complement strand
GATTAACTAATTTGAGGGCGCTAGCCGCATCAGCATAATCTAGTGCAACGATAATTTTAGGGTCATTCTTAAATGTTGAGGTGTTGGTCATTGTTATTAATAGATGCGTTTATCTGATTTAGATAGTGATAGGTTCAGCAGGTAATGCTTCCCATGCGTTGCAAGCAGGACATTGCCAGTGATGGTATTTAGCTTTAAAGCCACATTGTTCACAATGATAAGCTGTTTTATTGCCAATTGCATGGCGTACGGCTTGTTGCATCAATTGTGTGTCTTGGTTGGCACCTTGCGGATGGCTGGTTTCTACAATGGCGCGTGCTTGTAGCAATTGGTCTAATGTATTTAAGCTAGGTTTTTTAATCAATTCGTTACGGGCTAATTTCGCAGCGCTTTCAGCACCTTCTTCCGCTAATGTCGCCTCATAAAGCACGCTAATTAATGACGCTAACTTATACGTTTGCAGATAGGTTTGCAGTAAATTTAAACCATCTTGCGTTTTATTAAGTGCTCGATAACTACTTAATAATTTAGGCGCAATTAGGCCTAAATATTCAGGTTTTTGAAACTCTATGCGTTTCCAAGTAGAGATAGCCTCTTTGTGTGCACCTGCTTCTGCCTCTAAGTCGCCTAATAATACATTCGCGCGAACACAGTTTTTATTTGCATTCAGTGCTTGATCAAGCTCGAATCTAGCAGTATGTGCATCATTTGCCAAAATTGATTTAACGGCCATCTCGCAGTAATAATGTGAAACTTCTACACGAAATGGCACGCCTGAAAGACGCTCTAACTCAGTGGCAGCTTTAATTGCACGCTCCCACTCACGTTCACGCACGTAAATTTCTAGTAAAGCGCGCAGGGCAGGTTGGCGGTATCTGTCATCATCTAGCGACTCAAATAATTCTTCGGCACGGTCTAGCAAACCTGCTTTAAGATAATCTTGTGCGAGTTCAGCTGTAACAGCAATTCTTTGCTGAGGGGCGAGTTCTTTTTTCCCCAGCAAATTCAGGTGTAAATGAATCGCACGGTCAACTTCACCACGTCGTCTGAATAAGCTGCCGAGTGCAAAATGCAACTCAAGTGAATCCGTATTAGCTTGTACGGCTTCACTAAAGGCTTCAATCGCTTTATCATGCTGGTTGGTAATAAGGAAATTTAAGCCTTTAAAATAGGCCGCAGGCAAGGCAGTGGATTCAGCTAGTAGTTGTTTAAGATCGACTCGAGCGGCTAACCAGCCTAAGCTGAAAAATAGCGGCAGTGCTAATAACCACCAAAATTCAAATTCCATATGAATGTACTTTTTTATTGAATATATTGAATAAGTAATGCTTTTGAAGATGAGTGCTAATAGATTGCATTATGTTTTGCATATTTTGTGATTTTAGCTCAAAACAGTAAGTATGGTTAGTTTTAGGCGTTGCTGATGTCAATCTAAAATACTGTTTAGTTGTAAACACACAATAAAAAACGGCAGTTTGAGGCTGCCGTTTTTTATGAAGCTACACTTTTCAAATCAAAAACTAAATTGCGAGTTTAAATATCTAAACTTATAGGTTTAAATCCACACGTTCACGTAACTCTTTACCTGCTTTAAAGTGCGGTACATGTTTCTCAGGTACTTGCACTTTACTACCAGTTTTAGGGTTGCGACCTAGACGTGGTGGGCGATAATTCAAACTAAAGCTTCCAAAGCCACGTATCTCAATCCGCTCGCCAGTGGCAAGGTTATCAGACATCGCATCTAAAATCGTTTTTACTGATAGTTCAGCATCTTTCACCACTAATTGCGGAAAACGCTCAGCAAGCAGGGTAATTAATTCAGATTTAGTCATGCTTATGTGCCTTCATTTACAGTGCCTTTAACTGGTAACTAATTTAACTTATTTCTTGCTGTCAAATTTGGCTTTTAATAATGCGCCAAGGTTGGTAGTACCAGCAGTTGCAGCACCGTCATCTGGCACTTGTGAAACAGCTTCTTTAGCTTTTGCAGATTTAGCCTTAGGTTTGGCTTCAGCTTTATCATCAATAGAGCTTGTAGCACCTGATGGATCAGCAGAAAGTTGTTTCACACCTAGTGAAATACGCTCTTTTTCTACATCAATTGCCAAAATAACTGCTTGAAGTTCGTCACCTTTTTTGAAGTTGCGAATCGCTTCTTCGCCAGTTTGTGACCATGATAGATCTGACAGGTGAACTAAACCATCAATACCGCCTGGCAAGCCAATGAACACGCCAAAGTCAGTGATAGATTTGATTTGGCCTGAAACGATATCACCTTTGTGATGTGTTGCAGAGAAATCATCCCAAGGATTAGCTTGGCACTGTTTCATACCTAATGATAGACGACGACGATCTTCATCAATTTCAAGAATCATCACTTCAACTTCATCACCTAATTGTGCAATTTTGCCTGGGTGAATGTTTTTGTTCGTCCAATCCATTTCTGAAACGTGAACTAAACCTTCGATACCTGGCTCGATTTCAACGAACGCGCCATAGTCAGTTAAGTTAGACACTTTACCGAATAAGCGTGTGCTTACTGGGTAACGGCGAGTTAATGCAACCCATGGGTCATCGCCTAATTGTTTGATACCTAATGAAACGCGATTTTTCTCTTGATCGAATTTCAAGATTTTCGCTTCAACTTCTTCACCTACTGTAAGCACTTCTGATGGGTGCTTAACACGGCGCCATGCCAAGTCAGTAATGTGTAGTAAACCATCGATGCCGCCCAAATCAACGAAAGCGCCATAATCAGTAATGTTTTTAACAATACCTTTAACAACAGCACCCTCAGCCAATGTACCCATCAAGGCTTCACGGTCTGCGCCCATGCTAACTTCCATAACAGCGCGACGTGATACAACGATGTTGTTACGTTTACGATCGATTTTGATTACTTTTAGGTCACACTCTTTATTTTCAAAAGGAGTCGTGTCTTTTACTGGACGTACATCCACTAATGAACCTGGTAAGAATGCCATGATACCGTTTACAGAAACACGTAAACCGCCTTTAACTTTACCGCTGACGAAACCTTTAATGATGCGGCCTTCGTTCATTGCATCTTCAAGATCAAGCCATGTTTCCATGCGTTTAGCTTTTTCGCGTGAAAGTAGCGTTGAACCAAAGCCATCTTCCAGCTTTTCAATCAATACTTTAACAAAGTCGCCCACTTGAACTTCAAGCTCACCTTGAGCATTGTGGAATTCAGTAGCAGCGATAACGCTTTCAGATTTAAGACCAGCGTTAACAATCACGTGATCGCTATCCACTGAGATAACCTCAGCAGTGATCACTTCGCCAGAACGCATTTCTTGATGGACTAAGCTTTCCTCGAAGAGCGCAGCAAAAGATTCCATAGGTGAAGCAGTAAAAGTAGAAGCCATTAAATAAAATTACCTAAAAAATAATCCCACCTAGCAGTGGGTTGATTAATAAAACCGCAAATCTGTGAGACGTGCGGATGAAAATTCGTAAAGACCATAATTATAACTAAAACATTGAAAAATAAAAGACTATTCGTAAATTTTATGATGAAAATGTTGCAAGATAGCTTCAACTGCGGCTGAAATAGTCAAATTATCTGTTTCTAATAAAATAGCATCCTCTGCCATGACTAAAGGTGCACTTGCTCTGCCTTTATCTCTTGCATCCCGTTCAGTTAAATCTTGCAAAATTTCCTCAAAGTTAGCGGGTTGATTTTTACCTAATAATTGTTGATAACGGCGCTGTGCACGCGTTTCAGTAGAGGCGGTCAAGAATATTTTCAATGACGCATCGGCAAAGATCACCGTTCCCATATCTCTACCATCCCCAACTAAACCTGGTGATTGAAGAAAGCTGCGCTGTAAATCAAGAAGTGCAGTGCGCAACGGCGCATGCACAGCAACTCGCGAAGCGCCTTTACCTATGGCTTCTGTACGAATTCTATCTGAAACATCAATGTTGTTTAAAAAAACTTGATCATTGCAAAACTGAATATCAAGCGCTCTCGCACAAGCGGTGACTGCAAGCGCATCACTCCAAGCAATGTTGCGTTGTTGTGCCGCTAAAGAGACGATACGATACAGCGCACCAGAATCTAAGTAGTGAAAGCCAAGTTTTGCTGCAACTAACTGTGCCACTGTACCTTTGCCTGAGGCTGATGGGCCATCAATAGTGATTACTGGAATATTCATAAACTAAATATTATGAATGGCAGATTTTTGCAAACTCTGCGAAATAATTTGGGAATGTTTTCGCAACGCAATTGGGGTCATTAATGGTAATAGGTACACCGCCTAAACAAACTAATGAAAAGCACATTGCCATGCGGTGGTCATCATAGGTATTAATTAAAGCATTCGGCGTTAATTTGGCTGGCGGAGTGATTTTTATATAATCTATACCTTCTTCAACAATCGCACCTACTTTACGGAGTTCAGTTGCCATCGCGAAGATTCGGTCAGTTTCTTTAACGCGCCAGCTGGCTATATTTCGTAAAGTCGTCGTGCCATCTGCAAATAAAGCCATCACAGCAAGCGTCATCGCAGCATCGGGGATGTGGTTGCAATCAAGGTCGATGGACTTTAGTTTTCCATTTTTAGGTTTAGATGCAAATATAAAATCTTCACCGTAATAAATCTCTACACCCATCATTTCGATGGCCTCAGCAAATTTAATATCACCTTGAATACTATCTTTTGATACTCCTCGAACAGTGACAATACCCCCGATTGCGGCAGCTGCTAAGAAATAGGATGCGCTTGAAGCATCTCCCTCAACCCAAATTTGCTTTGGGCTAATGTATTTTGAATTTGCAGGTGTGACAAAGCGTTCCCAGCCTTCGCGTTGAACTTCAACTCCAAATTTTTTCATTAAATTGAGTGTAATCTCAATGTAAGGTTTTGAAATAAGTTCGCCTATAACTTCGATGGTTGTCTCTTGCTTTGTAAGTGGCAATGCCATCAAAAGTGCAGTCAAAAATTGACTAGAAACATCACCGTGAATTTTGATTGGTTTACTAACATTAATTGATGCAGGCGAAATTTTTAGAGGTGGAAAACCGTCATTTCCCAAATACTTAATATTCGCCCCAGCTTGACGTAATGCATTGACTAAATCGGCGATAGGCCGCTCATGCATGCGTGGCACACCATGAAGATAATACTCTCCTTGTGAGAAGGCCAAGGAGGCGGTAAGTGGGCGGAAGGCTGTTCCTGCATTACCTAAAAATAAATCTGCTTTTTTGTTTTTAAAATTTGCATTAACACCGAATATAAAAACATTTTCACTCTGTTTTTCTCTATCAATGTTTATACCGAGCAGTTTCAGCGCTTCTAGCATATGGTCTGTGTCATCGGATGCTAACAAGCCTTTAATTTGCGTCATACCTTCAGCTAAAGCAGCTAAAAGTAGTGTGCGATTTGAAATGCTTTTAGACCCAGGTAAAGTAATGCTGCCAGTAGCTGTGCTGGCAGGTTGCAGGATTAATTGTTCCATTTATTTTACTATTTTAATTTTACGATTATTTTTCAATTTGCTATTTTTAGACTGGCTTTTTATCTTGTGCCCATGCATTTCTTGCAACACTAGCGCGCTCAAACAGTGTTTGTAAGCTAGCACCATCTTCATCTTGTAGCATCTTTTTCATGTCTGAAAGCTGAGTTTCGTAAGCGTTCAGTTCAATTAATAAGGCATCTTTATTCGCTAAACTAATGTCACGCCACATTTCAGGGTGACTGCCTGCAATGCGTGTGAAGTCTCTAAAACCGCTAGCAGCAAAACTAAATAATTGTTGTGCATTTGGTCGAGATGCGATTTCATCGACTAAAGCAAATGCCAGCAAGTGGGGAAAATGGCTCACAGCGGCAAAAATTCTGTCATGTGTTTCAGCGGTCATTTCACTGACTTTTGCACCGCAAGTTTGCCAAAGATTAGTCACGACTTCTGTCGCTTGCTTGCAAGTGTCTACTGTTGGCGTTAATACAATATTTTTGTTCTCATACAAAGTTGCTATTGCTGCAGTTACGCCATTTTTTTCTGCGCCTGCAATTGGATGCCCTCCAATGAATTGAATGCTCATCTCACGTAGTATTTCCTTCGCACAGTAAAGCACTCCAGCTTTGGTACTGCCAGCATCTGTAATAATCGTTTTTGAATTTAAATATGGTTTTATCGATTTTAGTATCTGTGGCGTCTGTGCCACTGGCGTTGCAATTAATACCAAGTCCGCATTTTTTAATGCATTTTGAATGTTAGTGGTAGCAATATCAATCACACCAAGTTCAAGCGCAGTTTTTAAGCTTTCTTCAGTACGGCCAACGCCAACGATTTGCGGACTGTTGCCAGTCTTTTTCAAGGCGAGTGCCACCGAGCCGCCAATCAAGCCCACACCGAATATCACTAGCTTATTTAAAACAGGGTTTTTCAAAAGAAATAATTAACGTTAGAAAAAAATCAAATTGTAGCATTTTTGACTTTTAACTTTGGCTATTTAATTTGATTGTGTTAAATTAGATTGGATTTTACTTTAAACAGATTTATTTGAAGTGGGCGCGAACATACGAAGTAATTTGTTAAATAGATAAGGCAATGGCGTTTTTGATAGCCAATGACGATTATCTGCGATTAGCGGATACGCGACAATAAGTATTGGCCTCATTAGTGAGCTACCCCAAAATTTACTCAAACTATTAAATCCTGCTGCGCGGTAAGCTACTGCAAATACGTCCACACCTTTAATCCACTGGCCCGCAGCATCTTGTGCATGAATATGCTCCATCATGGTTTCTTTATCGGTTGGACAAAATGCGGGTTCTTTAAAACTATCACTTGAGCAATCCACTAAAATAAGTTTATTTTCAAAATCTGTTTCTTTGATGGTATGCATTTCAGCCGAACATAATGGGCATGATGCATCGTAATAAATGGTGAGCGGGTATTGGATGTTTATCATTGTGTTTGAGTTAAATATATTTGAGATTCTACTAATTCATTATTAGGTATTACGCATCAGATTAGCTAAATATTAAACCCACTCGCCATCTATCAATTTCTCTAGCGGTTTAAAGTTCTGTTTATAGGCCATTTTTTGACTGTCTCTAATCCAATAGCCTAAGTATAAGTAAGGTAAATTCAGCTGTTTCGCCCAATCGGCCTGCCATAAAACATTATAGGTGCCGTAACTGGTTTTATTGTCGGTAGTGTCATAAAACGTGTAAACCGCTGAAATACCATTACGGACAATATCTATGACGCTGACCATTTTAAGTTGTTTATTTTCTCTAAACTCAACCAATAAACTATCTACATTCGTTTGGCATAGAAAATTTTTATATTGCTCTACATCCTCTTTTTCAGCTTTTTTGTCTTGATTTGTATCGCTAACATTCAATTTTTTATCGCTATGAGTTTTATCTAAATGGCGCGCGTTTTGATAGCTAGCATAAAGCGCATAGTGCTCTTGATAAAATGCTACATTTAGGATGGTGATAGTGAGATTTTGATGTTTTTTGTAAGCGCGCTTTTGACTGCGACTGTGAATAAAATTTTGAAGAGTCACGCGTACTGGAACGCATTCGCGGCAGTTCTCACAATGTGGTCTATAGGCAAATTTCCCACTCCGTCTGAAGCCTTGCTGTATTAAGCCGCTGTAAACATTTGCGTCTATTAAATGTTGCGGAGAAGCAATGAGACTTTGCGCGAGTTTGTTTGGTAAGTAGCCACAACTATAGCCAGTAGTCACATAAAACTGAAGTTTTTGTAGTGGTTTGTCGCTGGGTAAACTCATCTATAAAACCCTAAAATCATGACTAAATAGCTTGTTTTCAAATAACATCATCTAAACTTAGGACTGTAATAATTTAAAAAGTTGCTGCGCAAAAGAGTTACGCGAGATTTCTCTAGCACCAAAACTACTTAAATGTGCTGTTTTCATCTGGCAATCAAGTAATTCAACGCCTTCAGCTTTGAGTTTTTGTACAAGACTTACAAACGCTACTTTTGAGGCATCCGTAATGTGGTGGAACATGCTTTCACCGTAAAACATCTTGCCGATTTTAACGCCATAGCAACCGCCTACTAGTTTGTCATTAAGCCAACATTCTGCACTAATCGCATAGCCTTTATCGTGCATTAATGTGTAAGCGTCGATAATGTCTTGAGTGATCCAAGTGCCAGGTTGACCATTACGCAAGGTTTTGCTACAAGCAGTGATTACCTCAAGAAAAGCCGTATTAAACCGTATTTTAAACACATTATTTTGGACAGTTTTATCGTTTATTTTTTTTAAAGTTTTCGCAAGTGAATTAGAAATTTTCAATTCATATAGAAATAATACCATGCGCGGATTTGGACTCCACCACATGATCGGATCACCTTCACTAAACCACGGAAATATACCTTGCCGATAAGCAGCTAAAAGCCTTATAAGCGATAAGTCACCGCCAATTGCAATTAAGCCATTAGGCTCTATCAACGCCTCATTAAGTGCAGGAAAATCGCAATTGCCATCTACACTTGCAACACGGCCAGTCGGAAATTGATAATAACCATTACTCACACTAAATAAGCATCCACAAAGCCATAGCGGCCATCAGTAAATCTTCAATAATGGTCACCGTGCTCATCGGCAAATTAAATATTGCCCCTAAACAGGCGCAACGTATTTTTTGTTTGTTCATCACAGCGTGTATTACGCCCAGGCTAGAAAAAGTCATAACGATTAAAGTTAGCCAATTAGTTAACACAAGTTGCCAAGCCGATAGATATGCGATGCCCAAGCCAAGTTCAATAAAAGCATACAGATAGCCGTACGGTTTAAAGCGGAGGGCTAACAAATCATACATAGCATAGCTGTCTACAAAACCTCGTAAATTCAATAACTTGAAAAATGAAAACACTAAAAAGAAGCCTGCCATAAACTGCATCATCCAGAGCTCAACATTAAAACTTCTAGCGTTTATTTGCACGATGAATGTTACCAGCAAAATAAAACCAAAGATTAGTAGCAAAGGGTAATAAGTTGAGAGCCAACTTTTAAGCGCGGAAGAATTACTCGGGGTTGGTTGCTCAACCTTTGCTGGAGCGTTTGTTAGTAGGTATTTTCCGGCACTGCTTATGGCATTATTTAGGGTTTCAAGGGTTGCATTGCAATTATTTAAATTAACTTGTGGTGGGTTTAGCGTAACTTCAACGTTATCCGCAAATGTGTTTAAAGTAGCTTTTACACGAGTAACACATCCTTCACATGTCATGCCTGAAACTGTGTATGTAGTTGTATTCATAATTAGCTTTTTTAAAATTAACCCTCAATACATGGCATATTGCGTAGAGACTAAGGTGGACAATATATTC
>JAYTHN010000407.1:0-2820 GCA_043732505.1 Methylotenera sp. | reverse complement strand
TACGCCTGAATTAATGAACGATAAACCATATGAGGCGTGGATTTTTAAATTTAAACCGCATGAAGGGAATTTTGAAAAACAACTGTTGACTTCAAAGGCTTATCAATTATTAATTAGTGGCTTATAGGTCTAAACCTATACACCTGTCACGTATAGTCATAGATAAGATTTTCTACATTTTATTTTTGAAAAACCATACGCACTGAGTCAATCAAACGCTCAATTTCGGTTCTAATATTTAGCATCATTTTTTGCTCTATCAGTGGTACTTCAGCATCCAATATCTCATGCACTTTGCTATTTAATGCTTGCTCTACTGCTGGTAATTCAGCATTTAAGCCTAGTTTGAAGTCATTTTTAGCATCTTCTGCCAATGTCATAAAATCACGTTTCAATGTTGCACCAAGCTCATCAGATAACCCTTGATATAACGTTGGAAAAGTGTCTCCTAGTTTTTGTTCCAACTGCTTTTGAGACTGTACCTGTAGTGCATTTAAGTAGACACTAAGCTCACTTCGAGATTGTTCAGTTAAAGATTCATAAATAGTAGATAAATCAGTCGCCAAGTTAGCTTGATGCTTAGCTAATATTTCGTCATGCAATCGAGATATTTGAGCTTGTAATTCATTGTTGGCATTTTCAACAGTGGTGGTTTCTAAACTTGCTAAAGTTGCCTGTAATTGACTAGTCAACGATTGTTGCATAATTGGCAATGCCAAAATCAACTTAGTTTGGACTTCTGCAATGCCTTGCGCTTGCATCTCAGTTATAGATTTTTGCATATCCCCCTCTAAATCAGATTTAATAATCGCAGCATTAGCATGTAGCATTTGTGGCAATTCAGTCGCTAAATCTGCCTTAGCTTTAGCCAAAAAATTAGCGGTATCCTCTAACACCAACTGCTTCAAATCAGTAGCGGCTGCATTTAATGCAACCTCAACCTCTTGCACTAATCTATTTTTAAGTTGCTCTATTGAAACCTGTTGCGCTTGCTCAAGCGCATCGTGCAAGCTGACTGTTAGTGACTCATTACTAACTTGTTGTGCGGCTATTAACTCATCACTCACATGCTGTTTTAGTAATGAGGTCGTGGATTGCTGTATTACATTAAATTGTTGCTCAAGTTCATGAGATTGCTGCCCAAACTGTTCAGTTAATGCGCTTGTAAGATAAGCATGATTCGACTGTTGCGAAGTAGTTAAGTGATTAGCCATCTCTTCACTTAAATACTGCTTCAATGATTCCGCGTTGGCTTGTTGCAATCCTTCGGATTTGACTGATAGTTCTTGCGCCTTGTTTTCAAACTGTTCATTCAACTTGTTTAAAAAATTTGTTTCGGTTGCTTTTTGCAGATTAGCTGTCCGATCCATCAGCGCATCAACAAATTCTTGGTGTATTTCTTTTTTGAGCCTTACGGATAGCTTCTCTTCAATTTCGGCCTCTAACTCTAGCTTTAATCGAGGCTGGATTTTGCTTACAATTTCAGCAAGTAAGTCCACAGTAATATGAATTTTTTTAGCCACAGGTTGCACTGCCGTGTGCACTTGAGTTAATAGAGGAATATCTTCTTCTTGCATATTTTCATACCTCTAAAATAGCTAATTTATTGCCATGTCTGATGATTTTATTTCATAACCGCGATCACGGTAAAACTTGTAACGTATTCTAGCGGCGGCTTTATCTGATTCATCTGCACTCACTAATTCAACCAAATATCTAAATCTACTGAAAAATGGCGGATGATTGATTTGTAAGTTAATCAAAATATCATCTTGCGTTAAATTTTCACCATTCACATCTAATACAACAGGCGAGAATTGGCTTATTACATCATCTGACTTACTGCTTGGCAAAAAACTACTCGCTGATTGTTGCCAAAGTCTTTGCTGTAATAGGCTACTCATTAAATCATCTTGGCTATAAATCGTCAACTGACGACCTTTGGCAATCGCTTTTTCACACAACTCAGCCGTTTTTGACAGCTTATCAGGCACATTAAAAAAGAATTCGACACGCGTCATCTAACAACAATCAATGATTGGCTTTATTTGCACGTGCGACCAAGAATTCAGTTAATAATGGTACAGGTCTACCAGTACCACCTTTCTCCTTGCCTGATTTCCATGCTGTTCCTGCCACATCTAAATGCGCCCACTCATATTTTTTTGCAAATCGCGACAAGAAACATGCGGCAGTAATACTACCCGCAGCTCGTCCACCAATATTAGCCATATCGGCAAAATTGCTATCCAATAGTGGTTGGTAATCATCCCACATCGGCATATGCCATGCACGGTCTAACGAAGCTTCACCTGCTTCAAGTAGTTCGCTTGCCAATGCTTCATTGTTACTAAATAAGCCGCTGGCATGATGGCCTAGTGCAATGACACATGCACCTGTAAGCGTAGCAATATCTATAACAGCACTTGGTTCAAAGCGCTCGGCATAAGTCAGCGCATCACATAAAATCAAACGACCTTCGGCATCAGTATTCAATACCTCGATAGTTAAGCCAGACATACTTGTTAAAACATCACCCGGTCGAATTGCGCGACCATCTGGCATATTTTCACACGTTGGAATAATACCAATCACATTGAGTGGCAAATCCATTTCAGCAATGGTTTTGAATGTACCAATCACGCTCGCAGCGCCGCACATATCATATTTCATCTCATCCATATCGCCACCTGGCTTTAATGAAATACCGCCAGTATCAAACGTAATACCCTTACCCACTAGCACCACTGGTTTTTGGCTTTTTTTACCTTTTAAATACTGCATAATAATAAATTTTGGTGGTTCTTCACTACCTTGTGC
>JAYTHN010000406.1:0-2831 GCA_043732505.1 Methylotenera sp. | reverse complement strand
CACTTAGATCTGTGGTCAATTTCACAGGTGCAGAAAAGCCACGCAAAATCGATGGTACAGGGCGCGTACTAACATTATGAAAGGTAAAGCTTTGTTCTGGATCGGTCATTTCAAGCACTTGCGTTGCATGCGTCTCAACCCCTTGCTCGTTAAGCAAAGCAACAGCAACGGGGATATGCAAAGGCTTTTTATCTTTTTGGCCTGGTGTATCAACCTGTGATTGTTTTAGCGTAAGCGTAAATTGATTCTGGGCTTGATCATATTGACTAGAGGCTTTTAAAGATGGCGTGCCAGCCTGTTTATACCATAAGAAGAATTGCGACATATCGCGTCCTGATGCATCCGCCATGCATTGTACAAAATCATCACAGGTAACCGCATGTCCGTCGTAACGATCAAAATACAAATCTGTAGCTTTACGATACGTCTCTTCGCCCAGTAAAGTCTGTTGCATACGAATCAGCTCCGCACCTTTTTCATACACTGTCATGGTATAGAAATTACTGATTTCGATAAAATTGTCGGGTTGCACTGCATGAGCAAGCGGCCCAGCATCCTCCGAGAATTGAAAGCGACGTAAGTGATCAACATCATCAATACGCTGTACGGAACGAGAGTTCAAATCAGCGCTGAACTCGTGGTCTCTAAATACGGTAAGGCCTTCTTTCAGAGACAACTGAAACCAATCACGACAAGTCACTCGGTTGCCAGTCCAGTTATGAAAGTACTCATGTGCAATCACGCCTTCAACACTCATAAAGTCTGAGTCTGTGGCAGTTTCTTGATGAGCGAGCACCAACTTGGTATTAAATATATTAAGCGAGGTATTTTCCATTGCACCCATATTGAAATCACTCACAGCCACGATGTTAAATAAATCGAGTTCATATTCACGGCCGTATTTCTCTTCATCCCAAGCCATGGATTTTTTCAGGGATTGCATTGCGTGGTCGCATTGCCCCTCGTCACCAGAACGCACGTAGATATGCAGGTCTACACTACGGCCAGACAAGGTTATGAACGTATCTTCAATACAGACAAGATCACCAGCCACCAATGCGAAGAGATAACAAGGTTTAGGAAATGGGTCGTTCCACGCAGTAAAGTGACGTCCGTTTTCCAGCTCACCAGAATCCATTAGATTGCCGTTAGATAACAACACTGGATATTTGCTTTTATCACCCTCAATTCGTACTGTAAAAGTGCTGAGCACATCCGGCCTATCTTGAAAAAAAGTGATGCGTCTAAAGCCTTCAGCTTCACACTGCGTGCAATAGGTGCCTTGAGATTTATACAATCCTTCTAGTAAAGTATTTGATGCTGGATCAATTTCTGAGGTAATGGTTAGGGTGAATTTTTCCCCAGCATCTTTGATGGTCATTTTATTGACATTAATGATATACCTATCAAATTTTTTGTTATCAATTTCAACAAAGGTAATGTGCTGACCTTCTCCATCTAAAATCAAATCGCTTGAAATACTTTCAGGATTTTTAATGTAAAAAACCTCTGATTTAACAACTGTCTTTTCTTCAAATAATTCGAAACATAAGTTTACATGCGACACCTTATATGGCGCTGGCGTGTAGTCTTTTAGGTAAATTGTCTTTGGCGTAGTGACAGTTTCTGGGTTCATGATCAAGCTTTTTTTTGTTAAAAATTACGTTGTTTGGCAGTAAAAAAGAGACTGCTCTCGTGTAGCAATGCCTATTAACTAGATTTCTTCTGTGCTTCTTAGTTCATAAGCGTCACGTAATTTAGCGTTGATTGCATCCATATCATCGCCTAATGGTTGAGCCTCAGTTGCTAAAGATGTGGAAACGTTTGCCGTATTCTTAGGCATAATGCCTGCAGTATTAAACCACTTTTCAAATGGTATAGATTCAACACCTTTTGGCACATATCAGTGTTTTGCCTACGCATTCCACCTAGCCCCTAATGCCTTAGCTTGGTCTTTTTCGTTGAAAGGGACTTTAAGGAGAATGTGGTCTGTAGTCATGCTTATCCTGATGTATTAATTTGTAATTTTAAACAACATTATACTAAAGTTGATAATGCTAGAGAGGCTAATGTCAAAAACCTAAACAAACTTATCGTATAAATTGACTCAATTAATATGTGCAGGTGGTAATGGCGCTTAACCATAAATCATTTCAGCAAAATGTATGCATAAAGGATTGCGATTTTTTTGTAAAGTTTGGTCAAAAGTAATTATTAAAACTGTCATTAGCCCAATATCTTGTATCCAGAATATAAAGTCTGTAAATTGACTAACTAATGGCCATAAGCGCCAACAAATTAAAGCGCTTAGTAGTATTAAACTGATGCTAGCTAATTTTGAATCCGCTTGTAATGCACAATTCCTGATTAACAGAAGTATGGGATTAATGCCAAAATGGCACCAAGAACTCTAGGCTGGCCCTAAAAATTGACCCGATGTACAAGCACTGCGTTAATTACAATCAGTAAAACAATGCTAAACCCACGTAAAACTTTAATGGTTTTGGCCATAGAACATTATTGCAAGCTTATTTTTGTTTTATGGATAACAGCATATTCTGCCAAATGACGTAAAGAACTAAAAATATGATGGTTATCTTCGTTATCAGATTTGAGTTGTAAACCATAGTGCTTAGAGATTACTAAAGCAACCTCAAGGATATCTATGGAATCTAAACCTAGTCCATCTCAGTAAAGTGGTGCATCAATTTGGATGTCAGCAGCAATAACGTCAAGATTCAATGCATTTACTAATAGCTGAGCAATTTCTAGTTGTGGTATTGGATTATTTTCTACCATGATTGTCTTCGTAAAAGATAAATATAGCTCTG
>JAYTHN010000405.1:0-2841 GCA_043732505.1 Methylotenera sp. | reverse complement strand
ACTTAAGAATCAAATTCCGGCAGAATTTGCCAAAACTTACCTGCAAAATACAGAGAAAAATGCCGCATAGTAACCAATCTTGCCCTGCTACTAAATCGGGCCTAACTCAAAGCTTTTATTAAAGGTTTTGCGGCCTATGTTGAAAAGACTAGTTATCAATGTCAAATCAAACAGGTGATTGATGATTCAAAGGTTGTCGCTGTACATAGTTTGTGTAAAGAATCAGCTAAAGACATAGGTAGCGCGGGGGTGGATATTTTTCGTATAGAGCATAATTTGATTGTTGAACATTGGGATGTACAGCAAGCTATTTCAGTTAATTCGGCTAACAAAAATACGATGTTCTAAGTTGCATTATCAATAGTATTTGGCTCAGCTTTCCAAGTTAAATATACGCGACAATCAAACTCAAGTTGAGAATAATTTGGTTCCATGTGTTGGCAAAGTTGATAAAAAGCTTTGTCATGGTTACGTTCTTTTAAGTGTGCCAGCTCATGTACGACTATCATACGTAAAAATTCAGTTGGAGTAGCTTTAAAGAATGAGGAGATTTTAATCTCATTTTTTGCTTTTAATTTCCCGCCTTGTATTCTAGAGATGGCAGTGTTTAAGCCTAATGCATGATGCTCTACTGATAATCGATTGTCATAATGTACTTTATCAAGCTGAGGGGCATTACGCAAAAATGCTTGTTTAATATCATTAGTATATTGATACAAGGCTTTGTCATTTTGGATGGCGTGAGATTGCGTATACCGTTTGGAAATATATTCACCTAGCTTATCTTGTGCTTGCAGTTCGCAAATCTTATTTTGCAAAGCGACAGGATAATGCTGTAAATATTTTAAAGAAGGTGCCATTACAAGTTTAATACTCTAGTTAAGCTTATTGACAAAGATAGGCTCAAATTAAAAAGGAGGCAATAACCTCCTTTTTATTCAGTTTAATTTTGAGCATTAATACATCATTCAATCAATAGCCTGAAAAACTATTCAACTAAAAGTTTACGCTTTCCTGCTACGCCATTCATTGCATCAGCATCTTGAAGCCCTGGTTTGCGCGATGTAATCACAGGCCATAATTCAGCAAAGCGTGCATTGAGTGCAATAAACTCTTGCTGGTCTGCTGGTACATCATCTTCTGCAAAAATCGCTTCTGCAGGGCATTCTGCAACGCACAATGTGCAATCAATACACTCATCTGGATTGATTGCTAAAAAATTTGGGCCTTCAACAAAGCAATCTACTGGACATACATCCACGCAATCAGTAAATTTACATTGAATACAATTTTCGGTAACGACATAAGTCATTGGTTATTCCTCTAAAGCTTAAAAGCTAAAAACATTATTTTAATTGATTTTTCTTGTGATTAAAATGAAACAGTCATTTAATCTAACTAATTGACTAGATAATCATGCCTGCGCCAACCGTGTTATTGGTACTTTCATCAATCACAATAAAGGCACCAGTCGCACGATTCACTGTGTAACTATCGACCATCAGTGGTTGCGCAAGCTTGAACGTTATGCGTGCAATGTCATTCATTTTTAAATCAGAAGTGGCTTGCTGTTCTAATGTGTTCACATCAATTTTGTACTGAATTGCGCCAACTTTAGCTTTAGATTCACGAGAAGTGTGGCGCACAACGTAAGTGCGCGCTGTAGATAGTGGCGTTTCAGATAACCAGCATACAAAGGCATTGATTTGCTTCACAGGCTCAATTAGCTCACTTGATTTTACAATCATATCGCCGCGAGAGGTATCGATTTCATCTTCTAAAAGCAAGGTAATACTTTGTTCTGTGGTGGCAGACTGTAATTGTTCTTCACCTAATTGAATAGCTTTTACTTTTGATTGATAGCCATTTGGCAACACAGTGACTACATCACCAACAGCAATTTCACCAGACTCGATGCGACCCATAAAACCGCGGAAATCATGTAAACCAGGATTATCTGAGGCGTGTGGACGGCAAACGAACTGTACAGGAAAGCGGAATGGCTCATTCTGCTCACAATGCGCTGAAGGTGCTGCTTCAAGCATTTCAATCATTGTTTCTCCAGTGTACCAAAGCATATTGTCGAGCCTATCAACCAACATATCGCCATTTAATGCAGACATCGGAATAAAGCTAATATCATTGCCAGTAGCACTTTTGCTTTGTGCTAAGCCAATTTCAGTGGCAAATGCTAAGTAATCGGCACAGATTTTGTCGTAAATTGCCTGATCATAATTGACCAAGTCCATTTTGTTCACTGCCACGACAATGTGTGGAATACCCACCAGATGCGCTAAATAAGAATGGCGACGTGTTTGCGTTAATACGCCTTTACGTGCATCAATCAAAATAATTGCCAGATTAGCAGTAGAAGCGGCTGTGACCATATTGCGTGTATATTGCTCATGGCCAGGTGCATCGGCAATGATGTATTTACGTGTACCCGTACTAAAGTAGCGATAAGCTACGTCAATGGTGATACCTTGCTCGCGTTCGGCTTGTAAGCCATCAGTCAGCAGTGATAAATCAATGACGTCCATACCGCGTTTTTTAGACGTATTAGTGATTTGTGTAAGCGTATCTGCCAAAATAGTTTTGGTATCAAATAGCAAACGACCAATAAGTGTACTTTTACCATCATCTACGCTACCGCAGGTCATAAAGCGGAGTAGGGAGTCGTTATGTAATGGTTTCACGTTTTTATTTAAATATATACTCATTAGAAATAGCCTTCTTTTTTACGTTGTTCCATAGAGGCATCTGATGTTTGGTCATCCAAGCGTGTCGCGCCGCGCTCAGTAATGGTAGTAGTTGCTGTTTCTAATACGATTTTAGCAATCG
>JAYTHN010000404.1:0-2846 GCA_043732505.1 Methylotenera sp. | reverse complement strand
ACAGCTGGAAAACTGGGGAATAGGAACTGATAAATATTATCAGTACCCAAAAATTAAAAATGACTAATCATGATTTACTAAAAGCAACGTTTACTGTTGAAGATATTACCAATTTATATCTATATGGGTGTCTGAAAACAATGGACTTTACCCGATTCAATAGGCAAATCATAGAGTAGTGCTAAACCAAATGAACAAAAAAATACAATGTCTAAAAGTAACTTCCAATCCAGTAACTTAGCATAGGCATAAATATGAAGAAGAATAAGTTAAATCTAACAAAATCCAATTTTTACTTCAACTTTTGTAACAAGGATGTAATCATAAAATTTAATGCATTAAATATACGTAATTTTACAAAACTAAGTTTATTGCTAATACTGTCGTCTATTGTGACTGCTTGTGCAGGAGTATCAGGACTAAATGACTTAACAAGAAGTTGGAAAGAAGAAGTAGCGCTACACGATGTTCAAACAATCATCGTCAAGTGCACGTTCGAACGCGGTGGTAGAAGAGAACTAGGGCAATCGCATAATGCCATTTACGAGTCACTGGCTTTAACACCGACAAATAGTCACTGAACTATGATTTAGGAAAAAAATACAGAAGATATTGGCAATTCAAATTTCGACCCATTGTTATTAGATATAGTGGATAACACACCCTATCTTGTGACCAATGCTTTAGGTTGTTTATCCTATAACAAATGGGGCAGGCCTAACCCGCCTTACATCATCTTTAACTACGATGGTGCTACGTGGCAGCGAATCCTAGTGCAAGAACTGCCTGTTAAATTCACGACGCCGAATCTAAACGTTAACTCTGCAGACACTTTAGCGGCTAAGGCTGGTAGCAATCTGATATCTGCCACTACTATTAAAAGCCTTAACAGTGCTTTGATACACAAAGAGTACAAAACTATTCTGCGGGGACCTGCAGAGGATAATTCGCAATTGAGAGGCTGCCCAGATTACAACTCAGATCGATATCGAAGTTTCGAAGCACCCACCTCTACTAATGTAAATAAAGATAAATAATTAGGAAATTACTGACTAATTAATAAAGTCCCAATCCTTGTGAGATGGTTGAAAATTATAAATCTTGATTCTTATTTTAAAAATTCTCTCTCAGGTCTTGAAGCTATTACTTTCGTCAAAATTAGCGAAATTGTCATTTTCTTCGGAGGCAACGATTTTAATGACAAAACTGCCGACTTTAAATACGGAAATATAACTTTGGCTACCGGCGCATTGTTAGTATCATAGAAGCAACAGCTAGTGCCATCATTAAGGATGCTAGCCAGCCTAGAACCTTAAGCTTTTTAGTAATCGTAAACTGTCCCATAATTTCAGGACTAGCAGCCATGAGCATCATTAGGGTCATGATGGGAACTGAGATAACTCCGTTAAGTACAGCACTCCAGTAAAGTGCTTTGATAGGATCGATAGGGGTGAAGCAGAGAGCAACACCAATTAAAGTAGAAATCGCTATAATGCTATAAAATCTTTTTGCACTCATTGCGTTTGATTCCAAACTACCTTCCCATTGAAAGGTTCCAGCCATCGCATAAGCGGCAGAGCCTGCCAATACAGGAACTGCAAGTAAACCTGTACCAATGATACCGGCACTGAAAAGCCAAAATGCAAACTCGCCAGCGATGGGACGTAACGCTTCAGCGGCCTGTGCTGATGATTGAATATCAGTAACACCATGTGCATTGAGTGTCACGGCAGTCGTTAATATAATGAAGAATGCAACCATGTTGGAAAAACCCATGCCAATATAGGTATCGACTTTAATTCGCCTAAAATTGGCACCTGCCTGATCAGGAGCCTCAACAAGTGGCTTTGCCTGAGGGTTGACTCGCTGCTCTTCGACTTCTTGCGAGGCTTGCCAGAAAAATAGGTATGGACTAATCGTTGTACCGAATACGGCAACAACAGTAGTTACATATTCTGGTTTCCATGACAAATGCGGTAAAAATGTACCCTTAAGCACGTGCAGCCATTGCGTGTGTACCACAAACACAGTAGCTACATAAGCTAGCAATGCCAAAGTGAGCCATTTCAATACGCGGACGTAACGCGTGTAAGGGATGAATATTTGCAGTCCCAGCGACACCACCCCAAAGCCTATTGCGTAAAAATGAGCATGCCCACCAATTAACAATCTCAGTGCCTCACCCATGGCGGCTATATCTGCAGCAATATTTATAGTATTGGCGACTAGTAACAATCCAACAATGCTGTATAGAAGCCAAGCCGGATAATGCCTGCGAATATTGGTAGCCAGGCCATGACCACTGACCCGACCGATTCTGGCACTTACAATCTGAATGCCAACCATTAATGGAAAAGTAAACAATACCGTCCACAGCATACTAAAACCGAACTGTGCGCCTGCTTGTGAGTAAGTAGCAATGCCGCTTGGATCATCATCAGCAGCTCCAGTAATTAGCCCAGGACCTAGTTTTTTAAGTAAAGATTCTGACTTGGTTTTGCTGATAGACATACTTCTCATCCAGAATATGACAATTTATTTATTAGCAACAAATGTATAGACTCTATTGAAGGACTGTCTAGCTTTTAAAGTTGGCTATCTATGCGGCTTGTAACATTAATATACTGGAAATTAATATGTTATACCTAAGGTTGTCAAGAATGAATCTAAATATTGAAGAGTTCTTTAAAGTCTTTTTCATATATGTGAATTTATTATGTATTCTGGTACATCTATTAATACACACTATCTTAGCACTTAGGATAAATTCTATAATTATTAAATAACAAAACTTAACTATATTTCAAACATCAAAGTGCAATGGAATGTGGATTGATTATTCACAG
>JAYTHN010000403.1:0-2852 GCA_043732505.1 Methylotenera sp. | reverse complement strand
TGGATGTCGTCTGACAGACATACCAGTGGCGCTGATGTTCAATATTTGCCAGCGCGAAGGTATTACCTGGTAAGGTAAACTTTTATCAGAAACCTGATGGATTGCTGCAATGCCCGCAACTAAATCAAGATCTCCATTTCTTTGCGAGCGATTAAAAATGCGTTTAGGAATCACGCCCCAATGCTTAATTAAGTAAGTTAATAAATCAATATAATCGCTACGATTAGCATTCACAGGAATACTACTGTTATTTGGAAAATGATTGTTTTGTAGACCATTTAAATCTTTATGAATACTGCGTACTAAATCCATCGTCTGCAATAAAATATCAGTGTCTGGGTCAGGTTCTTCCTTAAGTTTACTAAAAGGCACTGGCGGATCATTAGATTTTAGACTGATGATAAATGTGCCTGAATATGATGCTAATGGACTGACAGCTATAATTTTTGCATCAATAACATGAAACGATAGTAAATCCGCAATTAGTCGGATGTCTTTTTGTGCTAAATGTTGCGGATCTGCCAGAGACATCAATAGCGCATGTTTATAAGTATTTTCAATCGAAATTGTCAGGTTTGCTTTGACTGTTGCGCTAGCGTTTTCTAATTCAGCATTACCATTTTGAATATTTAGGTTTTGAATGCCGAGTTGAACCGCACAGAAATATAGCTGGTGTAAATCACTCCAAATAAATGCAGGTATGGAAACATAGGTTTGGTAATACACTAATGCATGTTCAGCAACGGCATGCATGGCGCGCTGTATGGCGTGTGCTGAGGTCTTGTCAGTACCAAGTTTGATTAGCTGGTTTTGTAAATCAATTAGCGCCAGTTTATAGCCATACCCTAGCTCTAACCATAACGATTCAGCCGCTGATGATGCTAATTTGGCCTTGTCATGTAAAGGCAAACAGACATTATTGTAATCTTCAGCAAGTGCATTTGCGGTGCTGACTAACAAAGGGCGATAGGCATCTAAGGCAAGAACTCTATTGCTGGCAGAAACTTTCTGGCGATTCAATATCTCCAGCTCAGTGTGCAAATAAGTTGCAGTATCGACTGGATTTTTTTGATCTAGATTTTCTAAAGCTGAAATGATTTTTTGCGGGCGTGTATCCGCGATGATCATTGGTTTATCTTTTAAAGTTGGAATATTGAGTTTTAACGCCATTTTTAATCTTTTATTTGCATTAAAGCAGTGACATGATTGTATGTTATTGGTTATATTAACACTAGTTAAATGACAAGTAATGCCATCTAAAATAAACTAGTTCAGTAAATTACTGACTATTTTTTAAGTATTTGTGCGTTATTGATTACACTTAAATGTCTATTACTTAGGCTTTCAGATTATTAATGAAAAAAATGCATATACAAAAATTTATCTTAACTTTGCTGCTAAGTATAGCGATTGTTATTACCAGTGAATTAGCCGTCGCAGATACTAACTTTTTACTTAAAGATACGGCTGGTATTAAACATCAACTTTCTAACTATAAAGGCAAGTGGGTATTGGTGAATTATTGGGCTACTTGGTGTTCACCATGTTTAGAGGAGGTGCCAGATTTAGTGAATTTATACGATCATCGTAAGAAAAAAGACCTCATGGTGTTAGGCGTGGTATTTGATTATAAAAGTGTAAAAGATGTGAATGATTATGTAGATGATATGCTGATGTCATACCCAATTATATTGGGTGATGACGCTGTTAGCACGCAGATAGGCTCGGCCGAAGTATTGCCAACCACATTTATTTACAATCCTAAAGGTGAGTTGGTGAAAATTAAACGAGGTTTAATCACTAAGCAATACATAGAAAGAATTATTGGTGCGGAAAAAAATTTGTTTCAAACATCAATTGGGCGTTCAAATTGATGCTTACTTAGTATGGTACAGGAATGCTCTCACCAGTAGAATCCAGCACATTTAATAGATTTTCATCCGCAAAATGCATTAATTGTGCGTAGCCTTCTGGGTTCACTGTTTTCAATTTCAAATCTACTGCTAAACAACGTACACCGTTTACTACTCTAGGCTTTAGGTAAGGTGAGTATTTAAGTTTCCTATCATCACCAAATGTCGCATAGGTACTGCACATACGGTCTACCCAGTCGCTTGGGCGAAAAGGTTTTCCAGCACGTGTATTGCCTTCAATAATAATTTCGTTTGCCAGCGTGTTGTTTTGAGTACTAGATTTTTGTTCAGTCATTTATTTACCAATTGATTAAGCGGTGTCTAAGTTTTAAGTTTAATTTTAGCCTAAAAGTAAAGGCTTACATGTACTCAAATACTTTAACTACTTTATTAACACCTTCAGTATTGCGGGTAATTTCTACGGCTGCATCCGCTTCAGCTTTAGTTACAAGGCCCATTAAGTAGACCACACCATTTTCAGTTACTACTTTTACATAGTTGGCTGGGAATTTATTTTCAGTTAAAAACTGACCTTTCACTTTTGAGGTAATAAAACTGTCATTGCTACGTGAGCCAATGCCTGATTTTGGTGATACAACAATTTCATTGGTAATCACACGAATATTATTTATTTCTTTAGTTAAAGTTTCAGCTTTTACTTTAGCTGCATCGTCAGGTACTTCGCCAGTAAGCAATACATTGCGATTAAAGCTAGTTACATTCACATGCGCATATTCGCCTAAATTAGTTTCCATTTTCTTAACGGCTTTTAACTCAATATTTTCATCTTCTATGAAAATGCCAGAAGTGCGTCTATCTGCAGCCATTGCGCCACCAACAGCTGCTCCGCCAGCAATAATAGGAAAGCAAGCGGTTATTTGTGTCGAAAGTAAAGTAGATAGTGCTATTGTGATGATACTTTTTGATAAGCTCATTGAT
>JAYTHN010000402.1:0-2853 GCA_043732505.1 Methylotenera sp. | reverse complement strand
ATTAGGAGTTTCAAATGGCAAGAGAAATGTACAAACGCCGTCGTTACTGCCGTTTTTCAGCAGAAGGCATCAAACAAGTAGACTACAAAGATGTAGATTTGCTTAAAGATTTTATTTCAGAAAATGCGAAGATCATTCCAGCACGTATGACGGGTACTAAAGCACGTTACCAACGTCAATTAACGACTGCAGTTAAACTTGCACGTTTTTTAGCTTTGCTTCCATACACTGATAAACACCAATAGGAGGCTACCATGCAAATTATTTTATTAGAAAAAGTAGGTAACCTAGGCGGTTTAGGAGATGTTGTTAAAGTTAAAGACGGTTTCGGCCGTAACTTTTTAATTCCACAAGGCAAAGCTAAACGCGCGACTGAAGCGAACAAAGCTGAATTTTCTGCAAAACGTGTTGAATTAGAAAAACAACAAGCTGCAATTTTAGCTGCAGCGCAAGCACGCGGTGAAAAATTAGCTGCATTTGTCGTTAAAGTAGCACAAAAAGCGGGTGTTGATGGCCGTTTATTCGGTTCTGTCACAAACGGCGATGTTGCTGAGGCCTTGGTTACACAAGGTTTTGAAGTGGTTAAAGCTGAAATTCGTATGCCTAATGGTCCATTGAAAACAATCGGTGATCATAAAGTTACGATTGCAATGCATCATGATGTTATTGTAGAAATTACAGTGACAGTGGTTGTTGAAGCTTAGTATCCATTTATCTTTGCGATAAACAAAAAAGGCTACTTCGGTAGCCTTTTTTATTGAGTATAATTAATACATGGCTGATGAACAAATAGATGCATTAAAAATCCCTCCCCATTCAGTAGAAGCTGAGCAATCCGTAATTGGTGGCCTGTTGTTACAAAATGAAGCCTTAGATAAAATCGCAGACATTCTAACTGCACAAGATTTTTATCGGCATGACCATAAAGCCATATTTCAGCATATTACCAAGTTGATAGACCATAATAGACCAGCTGATATAGTAACTGTAGCGGAATCGCTAGAAAATACCGCCGAGCTTTCAGGAGTTGGTGGTATTGCCTATTTAGGTGCGTTGGCACAAAGTACACCGACAGCGGCTAATATTAGACGCTACGCTGAAATCGTACACGAGCGTGCTGTGATGCGACAATTGGTAGTGGTAGGCTCGGGTATTGCTGAAAGCGCCTATGCACCTAATGGTCGCGATGCACAACAATTGTTAGATGAAGCGGAAGCAAAGATATTCCAGATTGCCGAAGGCGGCAAACGTAGCTCTCAAGGTTTTGTTGATATTAAAGTATTACTTCCACAAGTCGCAGACCGTATTGATCAGCTGTTTTCTCGTGATAACCCATCAGATGTCACAGGCGTACCTACAGGCTTTGCTGATTTAGACTCTATGACGTCTGGTTTCCAAGGTGGCGATTTAATCATCGTCGCGGGTCGTCCATCGATGGGTAAAACTGCATTCTCATTAAATATTGCTGAGAATGTGGCTTTAGATAGTGGTTTGCCCGTTGCGGTTTTTTCTATGGAAATGGCTTCAACACAGTTAGCAATGAGGATGATTGGTTCAGTCGGCCGTCTAGATCAACACCGTATGCGTACTGGCAAACTTGAAGATGAAGATTGGGAAAAGCTAACGACTGCACTAGGAAGACTAAACGAAGCACCAATTTTTATTGATGAAGGTTCTGCATTAAGTAGTTTTGATGTGCGAGCGCGAGCGCGTCGGTTACATAGACAATGCGGTAAATTAGGTCTTATTGTGATTGATTATTTGCAATTAATGTCAGCACCATCAGGCCGCCAAGGTGAAAATCGTGCAACAGAAATCTCTGAAATTTCACGTTCACTCAAGGCGCTGGCTAAAGAGCTAGATTGCCCTGTCGTCGCGCTTTCACAGCTAAATCGATCCGTTGAAACACGTCCAGATAAGCGTCCTTTAATGAGTGATTTACGTGAATCAGGCGCGATTGAGCAGGATGCGGACGTCATTCTGTTTATTTATCGTGATGAAGTCTATAACCCTGATAGTACCGATAAAGGCACAGCAGAAATCATTATCGGCAAACAACGTAACGGTCCGATTGGGCGCGTCAGATTAACATTCCTAGGTCAACATACACGTTTTGAAAACTTTGCAGGTAGTGGTTACATGGCCGATGGTTATTAAATTATTGTCAGTCAATTAGTATACCTAGCTGTAATATCTTAAAAATGAATCAATGGCAAAAGCAAAAACAATTTACAGTTGTACAGAGTGTGGCGGTGTCGAGCCTAAATGGCAAGGGCAATGTCCGAACTGTCATGCATGGAATACACTGGTTGAAACGGTCTCAGAAACTGCAGTCACTGGCGCCATCGCCAGCCGTTATGCGCCCTTAGCCGAAACTGCCGGTTTGCAAAAACTCACTGAGGTTGAAGCGGCGGAGGTGCCACGTCAACCTACTGGTGTGAGTGAGTTTGACCGTGTCTTGGGTGGAGGCCTGGTGCCAGGTGGGGTAGTGTTGATTGGGGGTGACCCTGGTATTGGTAAATCAACTTTACTCCTACAAACCTTATGCCATATTGGCAATGCACGTAAAGCTATTTATGTGAGTGGTGAGGAATCTCCGCAACAAATTGCCATGCGTGCTAAGCGTTTGGGCTTAGATGCCAGTCCGATTTCATTATTAGCTGAAATCAATTTAGAAAAAATCATCAGTACTTTGCAAAAACATAAGCCTGATATTGCAGTCATTGATTCCATTCAAACTGTGTATTCAGAGGCTTTACAATCTGCGCCAGGCTCAGTTGCGCAGGTGCGCGAATGTTCAGCACAATTGACTCGCTTAGCTAAACAAGCAGGCATAACAGTGATATTAGTCGG
>JAYTHN010000401.1:0-2860 GCA_043732505.1 Methylotenera sp. | reverse complement strand
GGACTATTAATCTGTGTTACGATAAGTTCGTTAAATATATGTGCTGCATTAAATTCAGCAATCATCTTTTCAGTCGCTACTCGTTGCTCGGCATTTTGACAAAACACAGCTGAACGGTACTGGGTGCCGACATCATTGCCTTGACGATTTAGCGTGGTGGGGTCGTGCGATACAAAGAATATTTCTAGCAGCGTTTCAAAGCTCACTTGGTCGGCGTCAAAGGTAATTTTTATGCCTTCGGCATGGCCTGTATCACCATTGCAAATGTCTTTGTATGATGGGTTAAGGGTATGCCCGCCAATATAGCCGGATAAGACTTTGCTGACCCCTTTCAGTTGGCTAAATACTGGTTCTGTGCACCAAAAACAACCGCCTGCAAACACTGCAATTTGTGCGTTACTCATTATTTTTCACCTTATTTTTTAAATCTATCTCTAAAACGATTGTCATTAACTTTACAATAGTTAGTCAGCAATTACGCTCAAACATTACATTTACTCCCAGATATTTTAATCAGTTATCTTAGTCATGGCTCTTAACGCACTTTACGTAGATTTTAACTCTTACTTCGCTTCTGTTGAGCAGCAGTTGCGGCCTGAATTGCGTGGCAAGCCAGTTGGCGTGCTGGCGGTGATGGCGGAAACCACTTGCTGTATAGCCGCGAGTTATGAGGCGAAAGCCTTTGGCGTTAAAACTGGCACAGGTGTGCGTGATGCGCGTAAATTGTGCCCAGATATGATTTTTGTAGAAGCACGGCCACCATTTTACGTGGAGTTTCACCGTAAGTTGATTGATATTGTGGAAAGCTGTACGCATGTGGAAAAAGTGCTGTCGATTGATGAAATGGTTTGCAAGCTCACAGGTAGCCAGCAGATTCCAGAAAATGCTTTGAAGCTTGCGGCAAAAATCAAACGGGCGATTGCAAAACATGCGGGTGAGTTTATTAAATGCTCAATCGGCATTGCGCCCAATACATTTATTGCCAAAGTAGCTTCTAATTTAAAGAAACCTGATGGTTGTGTATTGATAGAGCAACACGAGTTACCACAGCGATTGTATGAGTTGCCGTTACGCGCTTTAAACGGCATTGGCAGGCAGATGGAAGCGCGCTTGAAGTGTTATAAAATCACAACGGTTGAGGAGTTATATAAAGCGAATCGTAACCAGCTACAAACAGCGTGGGGTAGTGTAGAAGGCGAGCGTATGTATTACAAACTGCGCGGGCTTGAGCCACATTATGTGAAGAATCCGCGTAGTAGTCTCGGGCATTCGCATGTGATGCCGCCTGAGCAGCGCAACTTTAAAGGCGTCAGCGCGGTAATGCATAGGCTATTGCAAAAAGCTTGTATGCGTATGCGTAGTTATGAATTATTGACTTCGCGCGTTGCGGTGACAGTGAAGTTGCGTGGCCCTCACTTTGAGCGTGTACCAAGTTGGGGATTGGAAACCGCAATTTCTCCGACGGATAGCACGCTTAGATTGATTGAATTGCTTGAAGCTTTTTTGCAATGTTATCCAGAAACTCAAAATAGCCCTTACGCAGTGGGAATTTCTTTTTCAGGTTTGATGTCGCCAGAAGAAGTAGCGCGTGATTTGTTTCAAATAGAGCCGCTAGAAAATGAAATTAAGCTGAATAAAGCGATTGATAAACTGAATTTAAAATTTGGTAAAAATACGATTTATTTTGGAGGCGCGCATGACGCATTACAAGATGCACCGATGCGTATTGCTTTTAATCACATTCCTGATTTGATGGTAGAAAGTGATTAACTGATTTGGTCATAAATAAGACAGACTCCAAATCGACTCTGCCTTTTTATTACTTTTTAAATATTAATGCTGATAACTTTTATTGGCATTCGCTTTAACGCAAGCTGCCGCCTCTAAAGCAGCTACCTTGCTCACTGGCTCAGCATCATTGCTAGAAGTTGATTTTGGCAGCTCAGCTTTCACTATGCAATCTATACATTTGCCTTTTGCAATGTCATAACCTTGAATCGCCTCTAAGCCTTTTACACCCGTCATAATGGTGTCGTCTAAAATCGCTTCGCCCATTTTTGCACCAGTAATATCAGCACCTGTTAAATCTGCTTTGCTTAAATCTGCGCGGAATAAATCAGTGTTGCGCAAGTTAGCATTACGCAAATCCGCAAACTTTAAGTTAGAGCGATTGATGTCTGCACCTTCAAAATTACTATTGGCAAACTTGCCGCCAATCGCATCAAAGCGCATCGCACCCATCGGTTGGTTGCCAATATCTAAGCCATAGCGACCGTGTTTAATAGTGGCATTACTCATATCCACATTGCCTAGTGTACCTATCATGCGGGCGTTGGTTAAGTTAGCGCCAGCAAAGTTGGTTTTATCAAAAATCGCTTGAAAGATAGTGGCATCAGTTAAATTAGCGCCACTTAAATTAGCATTTTCCAAACGGGCTAGATTCAAATAACTTCTCTGCATATCGGCATTGGTTAAGTTTGCGCCTCTTAAGTAGGCACCAAAGAAACTGGTGTTCACCATGTTGCAGTGGCGTAAATCTAAACCGTCAAAATTTAGATAGCCAACATCTTTGTTGGATAAGTCACAGCTTTTGCTATTCACTTGAGCCATCGCTTGTTCTTGGGTAAGTTTTGCGCGTTCTGGTTCAGCATTTTTTGCATAAAAGTCTGCCGCTTTGGCAATCATTGTTTTTTGGTCGAACAGAAATGAATCACGAGAGCCTTCGTTGCTGAAGCAATAAGTTTTACCTTCGTAGACTTCATTAATTGCACAGTTAGTTTTATGAAACGTGCCTTTTGATAGGCTATTTGTGCAGTTATCACCAAACTCACCAGCAAACGCGTGGCTGGTAAACGCTAAA
>JAYTHN010000400.1:0-2871 GCA_043732505.1 Methylotenera sp. | reverse complement strand
TCTTCAACGCGTACTTTTAGCTCAGGCGTAAGGTCATCGTACACGCCCATCATGCCTGCATTCACAATGCCCATCGTCATACCTGCTTTAATGGCATGGTACAAGAATACGGTATGAATCGCCTCACGCGCAGGGTCATTACCCCTGAAACTAAAGCTTACATTTGAAACGCCACCTGAAATTTTCGCGAAAGGTAAGTTTTCTTTAATCCAACGCGTCGCATTAATAAAATCTACCGCGTAGTTATTATGCTCTTCGATGCCTGTCGCGATGGCAAAGATATTCGGGTCAAAAATAATATCTTCTGGCGCAAAATCTACTTTTTCTATCAATAAATCATAAGCGCGTTTACAGATTTCAATCTTGCGCTCAAACGTATCTGCCTGACCTTTTTCATCGAACGCCATCACAATCGCTGCAGCACCATAACGTTTACATAGTGTTGCTTGGCGAATGAATTCCGCTTCGCCTTCCTTCATTGAGATTGAGTTAACAATCGCTTTGCCTTGCACGCACTTTAAGCCAGCTTCAATCACACTCCATTTACTGGAATCAATCATAATCGGCACGCGCGCAATATCAGGCTCTGAGGCGATTAAGTTCAAGAAATGCGTCATGGCTTTAATGGCATCTAGCATGCCTTCATCCATGTTGATGTCAATCACTTGTGCGCCGTTTTCTACCTGCTGGCGCGCAACGGTAAGCGCTTCATCATACTGCTCATTGATAATCAAGCGTGCAAAAGCTTTTGAACCTGTCACATTGGTACGCTCGCCCACGTTGACAAATAAAGATTCGTCATCAATGACAAATGGCTCTAAACCGGCCAGTTTCATGGTGTGCGGTAGCACAGGCAAAACGCGTGGCGCTTGATCTTTAATTTGATTGTAAATCGCATGAATATGGTCTGGCGTAGTGCCACAACAACCACCCGCCATATTCAAAAAACCACTTTCTGCAAACTCTCTAAGCAAGCTGGAAGTAACGTCTGGAGTTTCATCAAAGCCGGTATCAGACATTGGATTTGGCAGACCAGCATTTGGGTAAATACACACAAAGGTATCGGCGATTTTTGAAAGCTCTTCCACATAAGGACGCATCAATGTTGCACCTAAAGCGCAATTAAGGCCGATGGTTAATGGCTTGGCATGGCGTACAGAATTCCAAAATGCAGTTACGGTTTGACCAGATAATATACGGCCAGATGCATCGGTCACTGTGCCTGAGAGCATAAGCGGCAACCTAGCATTAGTCTCGGCAAAATACGTATCAATAGCAAACAAAGCCGCTTTACAGTTAAGCGTATCGAAAATGGTTTCCACCATTAAAATATCAACACCGCCATCCACCAAGCCTCTCGTTTGCTGTAGGTAAGCACTCACCAATTGATCAAAACTTACGTTACGCGCAGCGGGGTCATTCACATCTGGCGAAATACTGGCTGTTTTAGGCGTTGGGCCTAAGGCGCCTGCTACGAAACGCGGTTTGTCGGGAGTGCTATATTTTAAGCAAGCTGCTTTGGCTAATTTAGCGGCCTCTAGGTTCATTTCATAGGCCAAATCCCCCATGTGGTAATCGTCTTGTGCAACTGTTGTCGCGCCGAAGGTGTTAGTTTCAATAATATCCGCCCCTGCAGCCAGGTATTTTTCGTGAATCTCTGAAATAACCTGAGGCTGAGTGAGTGTTAATAGCTCGTTATTACCCTTAACAAATAGCTCACGTTGGTCAGCAGGTGCAGAAAAATCTGTAAAGCGACCCTTCTCTCCGTTTGGCTTCGCGCCGCGATAATCCGCTTCTGTCAGCTTGTATTGCTGAATCATCGTTCCCATGGCACCATCTAAAATTAAGATGCGCTTAGCTAATAATTCTCGAAGAATTTTTTCAGTAGTGGATTGTGGTAGTTGGGACATAAACGAGCTTTAATAATCTTGAATATTTATAGACAACAAATTATAACATCGGCTCAATTAACTATCTAAATAACAGCTTGTTAAATAAAGTTTAATAAAGCCTTTAGCCTTAAACATCGTGCCTTCTGTATTGTATTGCTTCGGCAATATGCGCAGGTTGAATATTCGCTTCATCACTTAAATCACAAATAGTACGCGCAACTTTTAATATTCGGTGATAAGCCCTTGCAGATAAATTAAGGCGGGAAATAGCCGTTTTCAAAAGCGTTAAACCAGCGTTATCTGGTACGCAATACACATCTATTTCTTTAGTGCCTAATAGATTATTAGGCTTATGTTGTCTAGCTAACTGCTTTGCTCTCGCCTTTTCTACTCTAACTTTAATCATATGAGAGTGTTCACTTTCACTTGCTTTAATGAGTTCATCTTCTTTAAGCGCAGGCACTTCAATATGCAAGTCAATTCTATCTAACAATGGTCCAGAGATTTTAGCTTTGTATCGGGAAACATGATCTGGCGTACAACGACATTTATTATTGTGGTGCCCCAAATACCCACAAGGAGATGGGTTCATCGCAGCAATAAGCTGGAAGCTGGCAGGAAAATCTGCCTGCCTCGCAGCGCGAGAAATTGTAATATGACCACTCTCAAGCGGTTCACTTAATACTTCAAATACCTTACGATCAAATTCTGGAAACTCATCTAAAAATAATACGCCATGATGCGCCAAGCAAATTTCACCCGGCCTAGGAATTCCGCCTCCACCAACTAACGCAACGCCTGATGCAGTATGATGCGGCGCTCGATAAGGCCTGCGCTTCCAGTTTTCTAACTTGTAACTTCCATTCAAAGATTGTATCGCCGCTGATTCCAGCGCCTCGGCTTCAGACATTGCTGGCAAAATACCAACGAAACGTGCCGCTAACATACTCTTACCTGTACCAGGCGGACCGCTCATAAT
>JAYTHN010000399.1:0-2872 GCA_043732505.1 Methylotenera sp. | reverse complement strand
CAATATGCGCCTGAAAATGCGGCTGAATACAAAAAAGTAACCTATACATTAGACGTTTGGTTTGATTCTGGCGCAACGCACGCGGCGGTATTAAAACGTCGCCCAGAACTCGCTTATCCAGCAGATTTGTATTTAGAAGGCTCAGACCAGCATCGCGGCTGGTTCCAATCCAGCTTGCTGACTGGCTGTGCGATTGATGGCCGTGCACCTTATGAAGCCTTGCTAACGCATGGTTTTGTGGTGGATGGCGCAGGCCACAAAATGAGTAAATCTAAAGGTAATGTCGTCGCTCCGCAAAAGGTGATGGATAGCTACGGTGCAGATATTTTGCGCTTATGGACTGCTTCTACCGACTACTCTGGCGAACTGACGATTTCAGATGAGATTCTGAAGCGTGTGGCAGAAAGTTACCGCCGTATTCGTAATACCATGAAGTTTTTATTGGCGAATATCGCTGATTTTGATGCTGGTAAAGATTTGCTACCAGTGAGTGAATGGCTAGAAATTGATCAATACGCGCTTTACTTAACAGAAAAATTGCAAACAGAAGTATTGGCAGATTATGACCGCTACGAATTCCATTTAGCCGTACAAAAAATCGTGAGTTTTTGCTCAGAAGATTTAGGTGGTTTTTACTTGGATATTCTTAAAGATAGGCTCTATACAGCAAGTGAAAACTCTCAGGCACGCCGTGCTGCCCAAAGTGCTTTGCATCACATCACTCATTGCATGATGCGATTGATGGCGCCGATATTGAGCTTTACTGCGAATGAAATTTGGCAGACCTTAGGTTTGGATGATGAGAAGACAGTCTTCGAAGAAGTTTGGTATGAATTGCCTGATAATAAGTTAACTAAACTGCAAATGGATAGTTGGAAAACAATTCGTTTTTATCGTGAGCATATTAACAAGCGACTTGAAGAAAAGAGACAAGATGGTTTAATTGGATCGTCACTTTCGGCAGAACTTGAAATACGTGCCCCAAGTCCTAAATATGAGGCAATTAGTAGGCTTGGAGAAGACTTGCGATTTGTGTTTATTACTTCGCAAGCTATCATAAATTCTAGAGAAGGAAGTGATGCTGTAGAGATAACTGTTACCCCAAGCCAGCACAAAAAATGTGACCGTTGTTGGCACTACCGCGCTGATGTTAGTTCTGCTCCTGAGCATCCGACTATCTGCGGTCGTTGTGTGAGCAACTTGTTTGGCAAAGGCGAAGTGCGTAAATATGCTTAATTACCTGACTTCCGTCATTCGTGTGAAAACGGGAATCCATTTTTGCACTCTTTTTAAGAACAACGTCAAAATGGATTCCCGCCTCAGCGGGAATGACAAGGCATTTGGATGAAAGCACTTTATAAATGGTTTTCCATTAGCGCAATTGTCGTTGCGCTTGATATTTATACTAAACATTTAATTCAAGGCGCATTTCAGTATGGCGATCATCTCACAATTACTAGTTCTTTTGATTTGGTGCGCTATCACAATAAAGGGGCAGCATTTAGTTTTTTAGCCAATGCTGGCGGTTGGCAGAAGCTATTTTTTAGTGGCATTTCAATTGTGGCGATTATTGTGATTACTTATTTAATTCGCAAACATCGCCAAGAGAAATTCTTTTGTCTGGGTTTAGCCTTAATATTAGGCGGTGCACTTGGTAATTTGTATGACCGCCTGACTTTAGGTTATGTGGTAGATTTTTTGTTTTTCCATCTACACGATTTGTATTGGCCAGCCTTTAATGTGGCTGATAGTGCGATTTGTGTAGGGGTAGTCACATTGCTATTTGATAGCTTTAAAAAACCTCAATAGTAGAGATTAAAATACAATAGTGGCTCATAAATAATCACACTAATATTGCTACGTTAAACGCTAGGAGATTGTTGTGCCAGATTGGAAAAAACTCATCGCTAGTAAAATTGCAGTAGCGCATCGTGGTACAGCGCCAGGCAAAATAAATGCAAATGTGCGCGTTCCAGCGGGTCAAACTGAAGTTAAAAATTTCCCTGTATTAGACATGGGTATGAAGCCTACTATTGCTAAAAGTGATTGGTCGCTTCGGGTATATGGATTGGTGGAAAACGAACTTAATCTTGATTGGTCAGCATTTGAAGCGTTGCCACAAATCACCGATGTTTCAGATTTTCACTGTGTTACTCGTTGGAGTCAGCTGGATATGGATTGGCAAGGTGTTCGTGCACAAGATATTTTAGCGCTTGCGGGGCCCTTAGATAATGCTAAGTTTGTGACTTTGAACGGCTATGATGGCTACACTACTAACATTGCGCTTGGGGCATTGCTAGATGATGATGTGATTGTGGCGCACTCCGTACTTGGCGCACCTCTTACGCGTGAGCATGGCGGCCCTGCACGGATGATAGTGCCCAAGCGTTATGCTTGGAAAGGCGCAAAGTGGCTGAAAGCGATTGAACTACATGCTGAAGACAGATTAGGTTTTTGGGAAGTGCGTGGTTATCACAACTATGCTGATCCTTTTGAAGAGCAGCGTTTTTCTGATGATTAAGTTAATAAAATCATCATCATTTAACATAAACCATTGTAATTTTGCTCATGTTATTATTGTTTGACAAATACATAGTATTTTTAGAATTAGCAAGTTTGCATATAATAATCTCTTAAGTTTTGTAAACGCCTCCGATTATTAATAAGTAAAGCCATTTTGATAGTAATGGTGTTCGCGTCGCTGGCGCCTACACTTTCACATGCTTTTGCAAATAAAACGGGCCCTAAAAATGTTTTGCAAGAGATTTGTACTTTACAAGGCACTAAGCGTATTGCGGCAGGTTTTACACTGAGCAATGCTGTAGCTGATATTAACGCTGGTGCAGCTTTACGCGAATCTACACCTAGCTCT
>JAYTHN010000398.1:0-2879 GCA_043732505.1 Methylotenera sp. | reverse complement strand
TATCACTCACTTTTTGTTTTTGAATGAGTTCAGCAATGTATGGCGTGTTGATCATCACCTCAACTGCAGCAACCCGTTTATTTTGCTTACCAGGAATTAAGCGCTGGGAGACAATTGAGACTAAGTTCATCGACATGCCAAGTAACAATCCTGCTCTGTCATCTTCAGGGAAGAACGAAATCACGCGCTCAAGCGCTTGGTTAGCATTGTTTGCATGCAAAGTGGCTAAACATAAATGGCCTGTTTCTGCATAAGCTAGCGCATTTTTCATGCCTTCCATATCACGCACTTCACCAATCAAAATCACATCTGGCGCTTGGCGCATGGCGTTTTTAAGGCCATTTTCGAAAGAAAGTGTGTCTATACCTACTTCACGTTGGTCAACAATTGATTTCTTGTGATGATGTACAAACTCAATCGGATCTTCTAACGTAAGAATATGACCAGTGCTAGTCGCATTCCGATGGTCAATCATAGAAGCCAGCGTTGTCGTTTTACCAGAACCAGTGGCACCCACAATTAAAATCAAACCACGTTTACGTGTGATGAGCTCTTGCAATATAACGGGTAAACCTAGTGTGTCTATGGATGGAATCTCGGTTTTAATATGACGAATCACCATACCCACTTCACCACGTTGCCTGAACACATTGATGCGGAAACGGCCAATATCTTTTTTACCAATTGCGAAATTACATTCTAAAGTCGTTTCAAACTCTTTAATTTGCTCTGCACTCATCATGGAATAGGCAATTTCTTTAATCATGCCTGGCACCATTACTTGCGCATTAATCGGCAAGGTGTCACCTTCCACTTCAATATGAATCGCAGCGCCAGTACTAAAAAACAAATCAGAACCACCCTTATCCAGCATAAATTTTAAAATAGGGGTAATGTCGATTGCTGCCATGATTTGGTCCTAATAAGGTTATTCGTATTTTTATTGTATAAATAAAGTTTTTAGTGACTTTAGCATAATTACATCAACTAGCTTCGCTAGGTTTGCTTTTAGGCTTGTTTCGTATTCAAGTATTTTTGCCATATTGATTGATAGATGGTTTCAAGCGATTTTGCAAATAATGCGGTATCAAAAAGCTTAGCAGTCATTAGTTCTGAGAGTAGTTTTTCTTTCACTTTTAATAGATGTGCTGGGTTTTTTAAAAAGTAAAGCGCTTTATTTTCATAGTCTTGCAATGAGTATGTAATAAACTCATTTAAGTCTGCGGCCTGTAACAAACTGCCCGCTACTCTCGATGCAAAAGTATCGCCAACATTAGTGAGCACGGGTACTCCCATCCATAGCGCATCGCTACAAGTGGTATGTGCATTATACGGTAGCGTATCTAAAAATAAGTCCGCATGCACATGGCGAGCAAGGTGATTTGCGATACTCACACGAGGAGCAAAAATAAGTTTGTCTGCTTCAACACCTTGCGCTAGCGCTTCACGAATTAAATTCCGCTTAGCCCATTGATTGCAATCAAGTAGCCAAAGTACGCTATTAGGTTGTGCTTTAAGTAGGCGCATCCATACGGAAAATACATCTGGTGTGATTTTAAAAGTCTGATTAAAACAGCAAAATACAAAAGTATTCTCAGGTAAGTCGCAGGCTTCACGAATAGGTGTTTTGCCAATAGGGCGTTTACGGTCATTCGGTTGATAGCAATTTGGCAATAATGCTAGTTGCTCAGCATAGTCATTAGCCGAGTCAGTAGGGCTAATAAAGCTATCTGTTAGAATATAATCAAATAATCCCTTTCCGTTAAGTCCACCCATGGTTCCGGGAAAGCCAAGCCAATTGACGCTAATTGGGGCAGGGTGCAAGGCTACAATGCCGGTTCGACTCGTTTGAGTGAAGCCAGTGAGATCTATTAAAATATCGATATCGCATGCGTGAATTTTCTGTGCAGCTTCAATTTCCGAGAGATTCTTGACATCATAAAACTGATCAAAGGCTTTTTCTAACCTAGCTCTGGTAGTCGATTTATCGTTTGTGCCATATGAAAAAGCAATTATCACAAACTGAGATCTATCGTGCAATTCTATTAATTCGCTAATTAAAAATGCAAGTGGGTGTAGCCTAAAGTCTGCCGATAAATAGCCGATTTTAATTTTTTTGGCTTTAATTTTGGTTTGGCTAAAATTCAGTTGCTCTGCATGCGCAATTAACGACGCATAGCGATTATTTACCCAATTATTAGTACATAATTTTTGTTCTGTGGACGTTGTAGTTGGCATGGCTAAAAATGCAAAGGGTGAGATTTGTGCACTTGGAACGGTATTGACCCAATGACGAATCTCAGCAATATCGATATCTAGACCTTGCCAATCGCAAATATGTTGCTTTTGATGGACTAAATGCACTTTCGCATGATAAAGCTTTGGATTGATAGCAATGGCTTTTTCATAGCTGGCAATCGCTAAATCTAGCTGACCTAGCTCACGCTGTACATTGCCTAAATTATTATAAATATCTGCATCATTGGGGTCGAATTTGATGGCTTGTTGATACTGTTTAGCCGCTTCAGCGGGCTTGCCTAGTTCACGTTGTGCATTCCCCAAATTATAAAATAAAACAGAATCTCGCGAATTGAACAATATGGCTTCCTGAAAGCATGCTTCAGCCTGTATGAGTTTTCCT
The DNA here is from genome assembly GCA_043732505.1 of Methylotenera sp. Lineage (GTDB taxonomy): Bacteria > Pseudomonadota > Gammaproteobacteria > Burkholderiales > Methylophilaceae > Methylotenera. The sequence continues at coordinate 238 of JAYTHN010000398.1, read as the reverse complement.
TGTGTATGTGCGGTATTTCCTAAAGATGATAAGCAATGGCAAAGTGCAATTCTAACATCATCTTTTTTAGGAAACACGCGTAATACACGGCGATAATAACCGGCAGCCTCTTCAAAACGGTTTAATTCAATTAAAGTATTACCAATATTAAGTTGTACATCTAAATCCTTAGGTTGCAATAAAACTGCTTGCTGGAAGCTTTTTAGGGCCTCTGGCAGCTGGTTATTGGCTCGCAATG
>JAYTHN010000397.1:0-2892 GCA_043732505.1 Methylotenera sp. | reverse complement strand
AAAACAATATGAAAGATAACAAAGAAGTTAAAATTTACGCAGACGGAGCTTGTAAAGGCAACCCCGGGCCTGGTGGTTGGGGTGCTTGGATTAGCCATGCGGGTCATGAAAAAGAATTGTTTGGTGGTGAGATTCTAACGACCAATAACCGCATGGAGTTAACTGCGGTCATTCGCGCGTTAGAGGCTTTAAAACAAACATGTCATGCAAAAGTATTTACCGATTCTGTTTATGTACAAAAGGGCATTACAGAGTGGATTATCGGTTGGAAAGCTCGTGGTTGGCGTACAGCAGATAAAAAACCAGTTAAAAATGATGATTTATGGCGTATTTTAGATGTGCTAGCACAGCAACATACAGTGCAATGGATTTGGGTAAAAGGTCATGCTGGTAATATTGGTAACGAGCGAGCTGATATGCTTGCAAATAAAGGTGTAGATCAAGTAGTGAGTGTCAAATAATCTTGATTCATAATACTTTTTACAGTAAATCTTGTTCAAAATGCCAAAATTTAGGTAATATTAAGTTATGAGACAAATATTTTTAGACACTGAAACCACAGGTTTATATCATGCACAAGGACATCGTGTGATTGAGGTGGCTGCAGTGGAAGTAGTGAATCGTCGACTGACTAAACATCATTTTCATTATTATTTGAATCCTGATCGAGAAATTGATCAAGGGGCACAAGAAATACACGGCATTTCATTAGAGTTTTTGCAAGATAAGCCACATTTTGTAGAGATTGCAGCAGAATTGGTTGAGTTTATTGCCGATGCAGAACTAATTATGCATAACGCGTCATTTGATGTGGGATTTTTAAATGCAGAGTTTGGGCTTTTAGGGCATAAACCGGTAGAAAAAATTGCTGCAAAAATCACCGATACACTTAAAATGGCCAAAGAGATGCGACCTGGCCAACGCAATAACTTAGATGCGCTTTGTCGACATTTTGGAGTCAATAACTCAAAACGTACTTTGCATGGTGCTTTGTTAGATGCTGAATTATTAGCAGATGTTTACATGGCGATGACAAGAGGCCAAGATAGCTTGATGATGGAGCTAGATTCCCCGAAATCAAATGATAGCTTCAATTCACAGTTGAATATGAAGCCAGGCCGAATTCTGCTAGCTAACGTATTAGAAAACGTTGCGCACAATGATTATTTGGCTACACTCTTAAAATCAGGCGATTGTTTGTGGAATAAGTTAGAAAGTATGCCTAACGAAATTCATTAGTAAGTCATTAAATCTAATTAAAAGAAGAAGAAAGTTAATTTATGAATAAAACTATTATTGTCACTGGCGGCGCTGGATTTATAGGTGCCAATTTTGTGTTGACTTGGTTGAAGCAAAATCTAGGTAAAGTCATTAATTTAGATAAGCTTACATATGCTGGAAATTTAGAAAACTTAGTCGACATTCAGCATAATCCAGATCATATTTTTGTACATGGTGATATTGGTGATCAGACGTTGTTAGCTGAATTATTAGTCGAGCATCAGCCATACGCAGTTGTGAATTTTGCTGCAGAAAGTCATGTGGATAGATCAATTCATGGGCCTAAAGATTTCATTCAAACTAATGTAGTCGGCACATTTAATTTGTTGGAAGCCGTGCGTGCTTATTGGGGTAGTTTAACCGTAGAAAATCGTCGAAAATTTCGTTTTTTACATGTCTCAACTGATGAGGTGTATGGCTCATTAAGCAAAGATGAAGCTGCTTTTACAGAAACACATGCTTATGCACCTAATAGTCCATATTCTGCCTCTAAAGCGGCTTCCGACCACTTGGTAAGAGCATATCACCACACTTATGGCTTACCAACGTTGACTACTAATTGTTCAAATAACTATGGTCCGCATCATTTTCCAGAGAAATTAATTCCGTTAATTATTCATAATGCACTGGCAGACAAATCCTTACCTATTTACGGTAATGGTCAGCAAATCCGTGATTGGTTATATGTAGAGGATCATTGTGCAGCGATTCGCCGTGTGTTGGAAGCTGGTAAAGTCGGTGAAGTTTATAATGTAGGCGGTTGGAATGAGAAGCCTAATATTGATGTAGTGAAAACATTATGTCGTATGCTAGATTTGAAAAAACCGCGTGGTGATGGTCAATCTTACATAAATCAAATCACTTATGTTGAAGATCGACCAGGGCATGATCAACGTTATGCAATAGATGCGACTAAACTTGCCAATGAGTTGGGCTGGAAACCAGAAGAAACATTTGAGACGGGTATCGAAAAAACTGTCAATTGGTACTTGGCTAATCAAGACTGGGTGAAAAACGTGACCAGCGGCGAATACCGTAATTGGGTACAAACACATTATATTGAACGTGGAGAAGAGTTAGCATGAAAGGTATCATTTTAGCGGGTGGCTCAGGTACTAGACTCTACCCAGCGACACAAGTCGTTTCTAAACAGCTTTTGCCAGTGTATGACAAACCCATGATTTACTATCCACTCACGACCTTAATGCTTGCTGGAATTCGTGATGTATTAATTATTTCTACGCCTGAAGATACCCCCCGATTTAGTCAACTGTTAGGTGATGGTAGTCAATGGGGTATCTCAATTCAATATTCAGTTCAACCTACGCCAGATGGGCTTGCGCAAGCCTTTATTATAGGCAAAGACTTTATTGGTAACGATAGTTGCGCATTGGTATTGGGCGATAACATATTTTACGGTGATGATCTGGCTACCCGAACGCAAGTCGCGGCAAAACTTACTAGTGGAGCTAAGGTATTTGCTTATCCTGTACATGACCCAGAGCGTTATGGTGTAGTAGAGTTTAATGCACAAGGCAAAGCCATTAGTTTGGAAGAAAAACCAAAAGCCCCAAAATCAAGATACGCAGTCACTGGCTTATATTTCTATGA
>JAYTHN010000396.1:0-9610 GCA_043732505.1 Methylotenera sp. | reverse complement strand
ATGGTGGTATTTTTGGTAGCCCAGACAATAAAGATGAAGTTTTAGCGCGCGAAAAAAAGAATAGTCACCTTACATTGCCTGCATTGTTTTTAGGAGATAGCAAATATGATCACGAGGCATCAACCAATGCTGGCTTAGACTTTATTTTTCTAAGTAATTGGACAGAAGTTGCAGATTGGAAGGAGTATTGCGATTCAAATCATATCAAGGTGCTAGGGAGTATTAGTGACATCCTTAAAAGTTAATTTTTAGGGATGAAATTATGCTCGCAGGTTGAATTTTTTTTAGACAGTTTAAATGCTGTAATGGGCACTCACGTTTAAAGCATGGGCTACATTCTAGGCCTAAATACTCAATCACAGCTTTACTATTCATCGGTGGTGTATGGTGTGGGTCTGATGAGCCATAAATCGCGACTAATTTTTTATCTAAAGCTGCTGCAACGTGCATAAGACCTGAGTCGTTACTGACTATTGCATCGCAAAGCGACATTAAATCAACGGCTTCACTTAAATTGGTTTTGCCGCCTAAATCTAAACATTGATTCTGAGTCAGTTGGTTGATAGTTGTGGTGACAGACACGTCTTTATTTGAACCAAATAGCCATACTTGCCAGCCCTTTTTGAGCGCCTCGTTTGCTACTTCTGCATAATATTCAGCTGGCCAGCGTTTGGCTTCGCCGTATTCAGCGCCTGGACAAAGGCCTAATATTTTGCTGGTTGGTATTGATGAACCTAGTTTCTGTAACGCAGCAAATGCATTTTTAGCATCCGCTAACAATGCTGGTTTTGGTAGTTTAATAGGTAATGCCTCATTAGGTTTTAACCCTAAAGTAACAAAGCGATCTACCGTACGGGGCAATTTTTCTTTATTTAGCGGGTGAATATCATTAATTAAACCATAGCGCATTTCACCTAAAAAACTAGTGCGTTGCGGGATTTTTGCAGCGAATGGCAGAATGGCTGATTTGAACGAGTTGGTGAGAATGATTGCTTGCGTATAGCCTTGATGGCGTAAACTCCTGCCAAATTTAATGCGTTCAAACAGTGCGAATTGACCATGTTTAAAAGGCAATGCAATCCCCGTGTTTACTTCTGGCATACGTGTTATCAGAGGTAGCGTCCATGCTGGAGCGGCAACATCAATAATACAGTTTGGCTGTTCTGATTTAAGTATTTTAAACAGGCTTTGTGCAAGCACCATATCACCTACCCAAGCTGGCCCTAACACCAGTATTTTAGGTGATGCTAGCTTTGATGCCGCCATACTTACGTGCCCAATTTTTTGATGATATTGCTTGTGCTACGCCCCTGCACCAAAGGAATCAGCTTAACGCTACCACCCCATGATTTTACTTCTTTACCACCAACTACCTGCTCTTCAGTGTAATCATCACCTTTAACAATGACATCGGGATGTATGGCATCTATTAGTTGTAATGGCGTATCTTCATCAAATAAAATCACCGCATCTACTGAGGCTAATGCAGCTAACACGCGCGCACGGTCACCTTCGTGTACTACAGGACGCTTAGGGCCCTTTAATGCACTTACTGAGCGATCGGTATTTAATCCGAGTATTAATTTGTCACCATTTTTTTTCGCTGCTTCTAAATAGGTTACATGGCCTGCATGTAACAAGTCAAAACAACCATTGGTGAATACAATTTTTTGGTGGCTATCTTTCCATTGACTTACTAATGCTAGTAGCTGATTTTCGTCACAAATTTTATCTGATTGAGATTGGCCATCCTCATTAATCAATGTCTTTAGCAGCTCATTTTGTGACACTGGCACCGTACCTACTTTCCCAACAACAATGCCCGCCGCGATATTGGCTAGTTGCAATGCATCATGTGGTGACAATCCATGTACTAAGCCTGCGGCAAGAGTGGCAATAACAGTGTCACCTGCGCCTGAAACATCGAATACTTTTTTTGCGGTCGCAGGAATATGTTGTGTTTGATTGTTATCAATAAATGATATGCCTTCTTCACCACGTGTAACTGCAAGAAAGTCTAGCTTTAGATCGTTTTTAAGTTGTTTTGCTGCGATGAGCAAAGCCTCTGTTTCATATATAGCAACACCGCATGCTTCGGCAGTCTCTTTTTTGTTTGGGGTTAGGGCAGTCGCGCCAATATACTTGCTGTAATCGCGACCTTTTGGATCGGCGATGACAGGTATGTTGAATTGCTTACATTGAGAAATAATAAGTTGGCAAGTGAATTCACTCAGAACGCCTTTTGCATAGTCTGACAAAATAACCATTGCAGGTTTTGCATTGAGCGCGCTAGTTACCATACTGAGCAGTTGCTCAGTTTCATTTGACGTAAATGCCGAGATGCTTTCATCATCAATTCTCACTATTTGTTGATTACCGCTCATTACCCTCGTTTTAGACACCGTAGGTCTATGTGAAGAGATCATGATGTTTGCAATATCAATTCCGGCATCAATGATTAACTGTTTAAGTGATTGGCCTGTAGAATCGTTTCCAATACACCCTATAATTTTTGTGTTCACACCTAAGCTGCTTAAGTTTGCAGCTACATTGGCTGCACCTCCAGCACGTTCTTCTGATTTATTTAATAATACTATTGGCACCGGTGCTTCTGGAGAGATACGATTTACGCTTCCCATTAAATAGCGGTCAAGCATCACATCGCCAATGACTAATATTACTTTCTTGGATTCTCTAAAGTGACGAACCGTTTCAATTAAATGCGCATTCATATTTAGCTTGGCCTAATCTGCTTCTAACATATCACACAGACTATGACCAATAAAGATATGTGCTTCTTGAATACGTGGAGTATCGCTACTCGGCATCACGATGTTGAATTCACATAATTCTAACAACTTCCCGCCAGTGCCGCCGGTTAACCCCACGGTTGTTGCGCCAACGGCATTCGCTTCAATAATCGCATTCACCACATTTTTGCTATTGCCAGATGTCGTAATGCCAATCACTGTGTCTTCAGGACGACATAACGCCTCAATTTGACGAGCGAAAATATAGTCATAACCATAATCGTTGCCAATTGAGCTGATGATGGATGTATCTGTAGTAAGTGCGATAGCTGGCAAGCCCCTACGTTCTTTTTTATAGCGACCGACGATTTCAGCGGCAATATGTTGGCTATCAGCAGCACTGCCACCATTGCCCATAATTAGGATTTTACCGCCTCGTTTATGTGTTTTGCGTAATTCGTTTGCCACGGCAATGACTTGCGGAAATAAACTTTGTAACTGAGCGAACATCGTCGTGTGTGCCAGCCATTCGCTGTTTAAAAAATCGATTTGGGTTGTATTTGTACTAATCAATTGAGCCTCTTTAGCAATAAGCATCTTCATGCGTCAAGTAATTCTGTATGTAATCTTTCACACCATCTTCTAAGCTATAAAAAGCCTGCTGGTAGCCAGTGGCACGCAATTTAGCCATATTGGCTTCAGTAAAGTATTGGTATTTACCCTGTAAGTCTTCTGGCATGTCGATATAAGTAATATGCGGCGTTTTACCTAAGCTAGACATTACGTTGGCCGCTAAATCTTTGAACGCGCGTGCTTGGCCTGTGCCAATATTATAGATACCATTGGTACATGGCTTATTATTGATTGCCATTTCTACAAAGTGAACTGCTACTGCTGCGGCATCTTTTACGTAAACAAAATCACGTAGTTGCATGCCGTCCTCAAAGCCTTGCTTATGGCTTTTAAATAGCTTAACAGTGCCCGTTTCTTTAAATTGCTTAAAACTATGCAGTGCTACGCTTGCCATGCGTTCTTTGTGATATTCGTTAGGGCCATATACATTAAAGAACTTGAAACCTGCCCAAGCTAGCGGGGCTCGCAAGCTTTTATTGACTTGCTTCAACGCCCACTGATCAAAGAAGTGTTTTGAGTAGCCATAGCCATTAAGTGGCCTAAGTTTTTCAATTGAAGCGTCGTCATAGCCATGCGCGCCATCACCATAGGTAGCCGCAGAGCTCGCGTAGAAAAAAGCAGCATTATTTTTAGCGCACCAAGTCCATAGCGCTTGACTGTAATGGATATTGTCAGTAACTAATTTATTGAAATCACGTTCAGTGGTAGCACTGATAGCGCCCATGTGAATAATAGCTTCAATATCTTGGCGACCATCCAGCCAAGACAGTAATTGGTCTTTGTCTAAATATTGCACATATTGACGTTTAACCAGATTTTGCCATTGGTTAGCATGTGTAATACGATCAACAATTACCATGTCATCACGTTTAGTAATGGTATTTAGGTGCCAGGCGATGATAGAGCCTATCATTCCTGCACCGCCAGTAATTACAATCATAAATTTACCAAACTAGCTTAAAATAAAATTATAACGCTTATTGTTTCGCACCCATAGCCTGCGCTCGTAATTTAGTCATTTCTGCCTCATTTTTAGCTTGTTCACTATCCCAATCATTAGTCACCCAACCATGTAGGTTTTCGAGTGCAATCGTAGTCATGGCACGTATCCAAGCCTCGCTTTCATTCAGCGCAGCAATATAATGGTACTCACCGCCACCAGCATGCGTGAAGATTTCTTTACCTTCCATGGCGATTTCTTCTAAGGTCTCTAAACAATCACTACTGAAGCCTGGACAAATCACATCGATGCGTTTGGTTTTAGCTTTGCCCAATGCTTCTAACGTGCCAGCTAAATACGGCTTTAGCCATTCTTGTCTACCAAAGCGTGATTGAAACGCGACTGTATATTCTTCTTTATTTAGCCCCAATGCTTCAGCCAGCAAACGTGCGGTTTTATGACATTCACAGTGATAAGGATCGCCTTTCATGAGATGGAATTTTGGCAGTCCATGAAAGCTCATCACCAACTTTCCTGAGCCATCAGCATTTGGTTTCCCGTTCAAGCGCCAATGTTCACGCACACTTTGCGCTAAAGCGGCAATGTAAGCAGGGTGGTCGTGATAGTGACGGATAGTGCGAATGGCTGGCATATTGCGTGTTTTAAGTAACACGTGCCACACAGCGTCTAAGGCACTTGCGGTGCTACTTGCGGCATACTGCGGATAGAGTGGGAACACTAAAATGCGATCACAGTTTTTCGCCCGTAACTTATCAATGGCAGATTGCATGCTAGGGTTGCCGTAGCTCATACCAAGTTCAACTGCAAATGGAGAAGTGATTTTTTGGCCTAAAAAACCGCGCAGCATTTGTGCTTGTTTTTGCCCATGCACTAATAATGGAGAACCTTCTTTTGACCATACTTGCGCATATTTTGCGGCAGATTTTTTTGGACGCACCACTAAAATAATACAATGTAAAATCCAACACCAAATAAAGCGGGGAATTTCTACTACGCGCCTATCCATGAGAAATTGACCCAGATATCGGCGCAAAGCTGGCGCAGTAGCTGCATCTGGTGTGCCTAAATTAGCAAGCAGAATACCTACTTTAAGAGGTTCGCAATGTTGGTAAGGGGGTTCAGGGTTGAAATAAGCCATGTTTCATAGGTCTTGTTTGTTATTAAGTGTAATGTGACTACGCTTTGATGATGAGAGTTTAGTTAATGACTAGAATTTAGTGCATTGGATAATAGTTTTGCAGTAATGTCTACAATTGGAATCACCCGTTCGTAAGCCATTCTGGTTGGCCCAATAACACCTAAAGTACCTACTACTTGACCATCTGCTTCATATGGCGCGGTAATCATACTACATTCGTCTAAAGGTAAGTACCCACTTTCGCCGCCGATGAATATTTGTATACCTTCAGCTCGTTGGCTGTTATCCAGCAACTGCATGAGTGAAGTGCGACGTTCAAAAATCTCGAATAGCTTCCGCAAGCTGGTCACGTTGGTCGATAACTCATTCACTTGCAGTAAATTACGCTCGCCAGCAATCACTACACCATCTTTTTCGGAATCAACTGCTTTGCTACTGGCATCTAAGGCGGCAGACATTAAGCGATTCATGTCGGTTTGCATTTGTTTAAGTTCTAAATGTAGTTTTTGTTGTACTTCTTCAAGGGTTTGACCAGCAAAGTTAGCATTAAAATAATTGCTTGCTTGTGTGAGCTCACTTGCAGTGTACGGTTTATCTACCATGATGATGCGATTCTGAACATTGCCGTCATTCGTGACAATGATAACCAGAATGCGTATGTCAGATAATGGCAAGAATTCTAAATGTTTAAATGCAATCCGTTTGCGTTTTGGGATCATCACCAAGCCTGCAAATTGAGTCAATTGCGAAAGCATATCTGCTGCACTCGCGATAAGTTCGCTCGGGTTTGGTGAAGTTAAACCACTCTTAAGTGTTTGTAGCATTTGTGTTTCAAGTGGCTGAACGGTGAGCAGTGAATCAACAAATAAACGATAGCCTTTTTGTGTAGGAATACGCCCAGCAGAGGTATGTGGGCTTGCAATAAAGCCAAGCTGCTCTAAATCGCTCATCACATTTCGTATAGTTGCTGCACTCACACCCAAACCTGAATGTTGCAATAATGTGCGCGAACCAATAGGTTGACCATCACTAATGTAATGTTCAACTAAGGTTTTGAGTAGTATTTGTGAGCGTTTATCCACTAATTTATAAGCCTGACTAACAATATTGGTAGTATTTTCATCTGCACAGTTATTTTGCCCGAAATAACTGAAGTATTGTAGTTTTAGTGTTATTTGTAAATTATATTTTGATGTATACACTTTGTCAGAACCCGCAACTGTGATTTAATTTCGACATGCAAACTTCGTCCAATAGTACTTTCAACACCGTTGCCATTATTGGCAAGTATATGAATCCCGCCGCTTTGCAAAACATGCGCGATGATTTAATTAACTTAGCCCTGCATTTACAATCGCATAAACTTGATATTTATATTGAAGAAAATACCGTTAAGCATGCTGAGTTGGTTGGATTTAAGCCTATTTCTCTTGATAAAATTGGTGAAACGGCAGACTTGGCCGTAGTAATGGGTGGTGATGGAACTATGCTTAGTGTAGCGCGTAGCCTGATTGATGCCAATGTACCTTTAGTGGGCATCAATCGTGGGCGTTTTGGTTTTTTAACCGATTTGCGTGCAGAAGACATGTTGACTGGTATTGACCGTATTTTAGAGGGAGATTTCATTAAGGAGCCACGCATGCTAATAACAGCAGAAGTGGTTCGAGATGAGAAGGTCATACATTCGAGCTATGCGCTCAATGATGTGGTGATTAAAAGTGGTTTACGCCTAATTGAGTTAGAAGTTGCGATTGATCATAAATTTGTACATAAACAACGTGCAGATGGCCTTATTTTTAGTACACCTACTGGCACTACTGCCTATGCACTTTCTGCTGGTGGTCCGATATTACATCCTAATCTGGAAGCGATTACCTTAGTGCCGATTTGCCCGCACACCTTGAGCAATCGGCCTATTGCAGTCCATAGCGCGAGTAAAATTGAAGTGACTTTTGTACAATTTGATGAAGCGCAACTGAGCTTTGATGGCCAGTATCAAGTGACATTGGAAATGGGCGATAAGATTCGTGTACACCGTGCTGAAAAGACTATTTGCTTATTACACCCAAGTGATTACTGCTACTTTGATATGTTGCGTAACAAGTTAAACTGGGGTTAACTGAGTCATGCTACAAAACTTATCCATCCGTGATTTTGTCATTGTTAGTCAACTTGATTTAGAGTTTGATGTAGGCTTTACCGTGCTCACTGGCGAAACTGGCGCGGGTAAGTCCATCTTGATTGATGCGCTGTCGCTAGCTTTAGGTGCGCGAGGCGAGGCCGGCGTGACAAGGGTGGGTTGTGACAAAGCTGAAATTAGTGCTATTTTTGACATTAGCAATAACTTAGAAGCTAAAGAATGGTTATCACAAGCTGAACTAGAAAGTGATGCTGAAGAGCTAGTCTTACGGCGAGTGATATTTGCTGATGGCCGCTCAAGAGCCTATATTAATGGCGTTGTGATTACTGTTTCGCAATTAAAAGAGTTAGGAGAGTTGTTGGTTGATATTTATAGCCAAAATGCCCATCATTCACTACTTAAAACTGCGACCCAGCGTAATGTGCTGGATAATTTTGCAGGGCTGTCAGCTTTGGCGCAGCAAGTAGCCATAACTTATAAAACTTGGTATCAACTGCATCAAAAACGTGTTGAGGCTGAAAAAAACGCTAGTCAATATGCCGATGAGTTAGCTGATTTGCAAGATAAAGCAGTGGAGCTGTCCAAGTTAGCGTTATCACCAAGTGAGTGGGATGCGTTGCAGCAAGAGCATTTGCGGCTTTCTAATGGTGCAAGTTTAATCAATGGTGGCGAAGAGTGTCGTGAGCTACTTAGTGAAGGTGAATTGTCCGCGTTAAAGATGCTCATACAAGTGCAGCATAAATTGCAACACCTACGTGAGTTTGATGAGTCATTGAAAGATGCCGCTGAAACATTGGATTCTGCTTTGATTCAATTAGAGGAAACTGATCGTTTTCTTAATCGTTATTTACAGCGTGCAGAATTAGATCCAGCTAGACTAGCTGAATTGGATGCTAGGCTACAAAGCATTCATAATCTCTCTCGCAAATACCGGGTACAGCCAGATGAGCTGAGCCAATTGTTAAGCAAGTCGCAAATTCGCATAGCAGAGTTAGAGTTATTTGCCAATGATGGCGAGCTAGCTATACAAGAGTCTAACGCGCTTGATAGTTATACCCAATTTGCTAAAAAACTGAGCGAGGGGAGACAAGTAGCTGCAATTAAGTTGGGTTCGCAAATCACTGCTGAAATGCAACGCTTGTCTTTAAGTGGTGGAAAATTTGAAGTTGCCCTCACTGAAGTCGTAGAAAGTGAATTAAGCCCAAGTGTATATGGTTTTGAGCAAATAGAATTCTTAGTAGCGGGTCACGCTGGTGTTGTGGCTAAACCGCTAGCTAAAGCAGCGTCTGGTGGTGAGCTGTCGCGTATTAGTTTGGCTATTCGTGTTGTTACAGCACAAAAAGAAAGTATTCCAACTATGATATTTGATGAGGTCGATGTCGGAATTGGCGGGGGTGTGGCTGAGGTAGTTGGGCAATTACTAAAACAACTCGGTTCGGTGCAGAGTGAATCAAAACTAAATCAACAAGCAAGTCAGCAAGTAAACAATAAAATAAATCAGCGGCAAGTACTAGTGATTACGCACTTGCCCCAAGTAGCGGCATTGGGTAAGCATCATTTACGGGTTAGTAAGTCGTTAGTCAATGCACAGACTCTAAGTACGATTGCTACTTTAGATACGCATGATCGAGTGGAAGAAATTGCGCGCATGCTAGGCGGAATAGAGATTACCGAAACTACGCGCAAACATGCTATAGAAATGCTCTCACGTTAGCGTTGAATTAAAGTAAATCTTAATAAAATTAGTTTTTATGAGAGCAAGGTTGTTTACTGCAAATGCCATAAATCGTTAATGAATGATCTTGCATTTTGAAGCCTAAAGATTCCGCAGCGATCTCTTGTCTTTTTTCAATTTCTGCGTCGTAAAATTCTTCTACGCGCCCACATTTTACACACACAATATGATCATGGTGTCCGCCACCATTAAGCTCAAACACGGCTTTACCACTTTCAAAGTGATGACGAATCAGTAAGCCTGCCTGCTCAAA
>JAYTHN010000395.1:0-9610 GCA_043732505.1 Methylotenera sp. | reverse complement strand
ACTCACGAATTCCTTGCGTTCTATGGCCTGTTTGGCTGAGCAGCTAATAGTTAGTGAAGGCAGTCGCAGTTGCTTCTTAAACTTAAATTGCTCTTGTTTCTAAATTTAATATTTCTTCAAATCCAACGACTTTTTGTATTGACACCCAGCGGTCGCCCATTTATCTTTGGCATCACGCTGGACAATGGTGTCGCCTTCAAGCGTTGCGCGTGCCAGCTGGGTGACACGTTGACCGGCTAACAGCAGCTGCAGCTTCAAAAGGTCACGTATATCACTTGGGGGCAATGCTTCCAAGTGAGCTGAATAGTCCATCAACTCAGTTTTAGTTAATGTGCGTTCGCCCGCGGTGCTGGAACCAGCCGGTACTTTTATTCTTGCAACCGGATTTGCTAACAGTGCTTGTTAAACGTTTGGATACTTTAACTACACCATGACCACGTTCAGTGATTTGTTTGATAGCTTCTGCTTTAAATTCTGCTGTAAATCGGGCTTTATTCATTTAACTTATTCCATTCCTGTTTCGACATTATCAAATGTCTAATGTAATGGGTGATTACCATGTCTCCTGCAATGGGATTTTAAAAATACAGATTGAATATCAATATTATTTCGTTTACAGAGAGTAAATCTAGCAAGAGCTGGCATGGGGTTAAAATCCTACATAGCCCCTACATGGAGAGAAATTCACTGGACGTAAAAAAAGCCCACATCGCTGTGAGCCTTATTCTATTTGGTGGCCGGGACTGGAATCGAACCAGTGACACGCGGATTTTCAATCCGCTGCTCTACCGACTGAGCTACCCGGCCTCACTGCTTGAATGAGGTTTACAAACTTTTATAAATCTTTACAAGCCGGGCATTATAGCAAACTTCCAAAGTAAATTACAAAGAAAACTATTAAGATTTTAAAAATTAAAAGTATAAGCAACAACATATTTTAGTTTTGATACAGGTGAAACGATTCGCACTCATGTAAAATTGTGTTCATGAAATTTAATATTACTCAGCCTCAACAAGAGATACACCGTGAACTTGTTAATAAGATTAACAATAAAACCAAACCTTTAGGTGCATTGGGCATGCTAGAGGCGCTTGCTTTAAAAATCGGTCTGATTCAGCAAACGCTTACGCCAGAATTTTTACAGCCTACGATGTTGGTATTTGCAGGGGATCATGGCATTGTAGAGGCGGGTGTGAGCCCGTATCCACAAGCGGTGACTGCTCAAATGGTGTTGAATTTTTTGCAAGGTGGTGCGGCAATTAACGTATTTACTAAACAAAATAATATGAGTTTATTGGTGATTGATAGTGGTGTGAATCACAATTTTTCACCAAATGCCTTTTTAATCGACGTAAAAATAGCACCAGGCACACGTAATTTTTTATTAGAGCCAGCCATGGCGCTTTTTCAATGCGAGCAAGCATTAAAACGAGGGGCAGAAATTGCAAAAGCGCAAATTGCTGAGGGCTGTAATATTTTTGGCTTTGGCGAGATGGGTATAGGTAATACTTCGTCTGCCAGTTGTTTGATGAGTGTGCTGTGTGTCTTGCCAATTGAGCAATGTATAGGCCGTGGTACCGGGTTAGATGACGCTGGGTTAGCACATAAAACAAAGATTTTGGCACAAGCCATTAAGTTGCATCATTTAGATGGAGCTGATGCGATGCAGGTGCTAGCTACTTTTGGCGGCTTTGAAATCGCCATGATGGTCGGTGCGATGCTGCAAGCGGCAGAAAAAAAATGTACTTTACTGATTGATGGTTTTATTACGACCGCAGCTTTATTAGTCGCAGCGAGATTACAACCTGAAATTTTGCATTATTGTATATTTAGCCATAGCTCAGATGAGGCGGGACATCAAAAAATGTTAGATTTTCTGCAAGCTAAACCTTTGCTGAATATAGGCTTACGTTTGGGTGAAGGCACCGGTGCTACTTTGGCGTATCCCTTAGTGTTAGCTGCAGTTAATTTTTTAAATAATATGGCTTCATTTGAATCCGCAAGCGTTTCGCAAGCGACTGATTCTCAAGCTAGTGCTTCGTAATTAAGATGCATTTAATTATTAGGCAACAGTGGCGTTACCTACTCACCGCTATTATGTTTTTTACCCGTATACCCATCAAGTTTATTGATTTTAATGAAAAAGATTTGAGCAAAGCTACGCAATATTTACCTTTGGTCGGCATTTTGGTTGGCATTGTCGGCGCATTAGTATTCAAGGTAAGCGATATTTTATTGCCTTTAGAAGTGGCTGTTTTATTGAGTATGGCGGCGACTATTTTGCTCACTGGCGCATTTCATGAAGATGGTTTGGCTGATACGGCCGACGGTTTAGGCGGCGGTTGGACTAAGGAGCAAGTGCTTGCCATTATGGTGGATTCATGCATTGGCAGTTACGGTGCAATTGGCTTAGTAATAGCGTTGTTAATCAAATATCAGGCACTTAGCTATCAAACTGCAGCATTATTGCCTGTTTCAATTATCGCTGGCCACGCGCTTAGCCGCTTATGTGCCGTGCTGGTAATGTTTACGCAAAACTATGTGAAAGTAGAAGGTAAATCTAAGTCGCTTGCGACACAATTAAATATTTCAGAGCTTATTGTGGGCACTTTTTTTGGTTTACTACCTATGGCATTTTTGCCTATGAAATTTTTAGCTGCGCTTGTGCCAGTCGCAATCGTTTGGTTATGGTTTAGCGCGAAAATAAAAGCGCGTATTGGCGGCTATACGGGGGATTGTTTGGGCGCTATGCAGCAGTTTACTGAGATTGTGTTTTACCTAGGCCTATTAGCCAGTGCTGCATTTTTTGCAAAAGCTTAATTTTCTTAACTCGTAACCTAACATACAATATCAAGCCAATAAGATTTAGTTAATGAAACTCACTTTAGTTCGCCATACCTCATTAGATATTGCCCCTAATATTTGTTATGGGCAAAGTGATGTAGATGTATCTGCTCAGTTCGATGTTGAGCAGCAAACGCTACAAAATAAATTGTCAAAATTTAAGTTTGATGCAATCTATGCCAGCCCGTTACAACGCTGCCATAAACTTGCAAAAGCGTTATGTGCGGATGCCACTTTAGGCTTTACACGTCAGGAGATTCAGCTGGATTCACGCTTAAAAGAACTGCATTTTGGTGACTGGGAAATGAGCCCTTGGGATGCGATTCCACACGACATATTTGATGTTTGGGCGAATAATTATGCTAATTTAGCGCCACCAAATGGTGAAACGTTCACACAGCTACAAACCCGTGCTAAAAGCTTTATAGCAGATGTAAGCAATCACTCACTAGGCAAAGATGTTTTAGTGGTGACACATGGCGGCTTGATTCGCGCATTAATTGCTGAAGTACTGCAAATGCCGCTAAAAGGCTTATTTAGAATCACGATTGACTATGCTAGCGTGACGCAATTAGAATTTAAAGGCGATATTCCAAAAGTGCATTTTGTGAATCATTAACTCGAGTTTTAGTATAAGTTTTTTAGTGCTAGCTTTTTCAATACCAATTCTAATCTATCCCAACCGTCATCAGGCGGCAAACCAAATCTTAACGCGGGTACTTCGTTAAATAGTCGTACCCAAACACCTTCTTGCGCAAACTGATGCTGTAATAGAGGTGCTTGCGAAGTGTGTACGAACTGAAATAAGGCTGTGCCTGCCGTAGGTGTTAAACCATATTTGGTGAGTAATCCTGCGAGTTTTAGATTGCTTTTTGGAAGCTGTAAACGTGCCGCTTGTTGCCATGATTGATCTAATAGCGCTTGTTTAGTAATCAAACGGCTAGGCCCAGTTATTGACCAAGGGCCGATTTCTTCTTGCGCGTTGAGCAACATTTGATGCGCACCAAGTAAGAAGCCTACTCTTGCACCTGCTAAACCAAAAAATTTACCGAGCGAGCGCAGTACAAATAAACCCTCTAAGTGAGCATGTTTGGCAACGCTGTACTGCGGCGTTACATCAATAAATGCCTCATCTACAATTAACCAGCCACCGTGTTTAGCTAATTGAGCATGCCAGCCGAGTAATTCTGCTGTTGAAAATTGTGTCGCGGTTGGATTGTTTGGGTTGCACAGCAAAACTACATCCGCACGTTGTATCGTATTTTCGTCCGGGTAAACATCAAACTTTATAACCTCATGACCGTAACGTTGCCAAGCACTTACGTGTTCCTGATACATTAATCTAGGCATGGCGACTTTAGAGGCGGCTCTAAGCTGAGGTAGTACTTGTAGAGCGGCTTGCGAACCTGCGGTAGGCAGTGCAAATTGGCAACCATAATAGATACATGCGGCTTCAACTAAGCCATCGTCGGCTATTGGTAGTTTTTGCCAAACAGTGGCTGGAATGTCAGAAATTGGGTAGCCATTAGGGTTAAGGCCAGTCGATAAATCTAACCAGTTTTCAAAAGGTATGCCGTATTGCTTAGCTGCCGATACTAAATTGCCGCCGTGTTCAAGCATGCCAAATTACCACTACCATTAAGAGTATGGCTAACCAAAGATACACACCATACCTTACCAGAGTAAGTGCGCGTTCAATATCATTCACTACAGGTGCTAAACCTGTGCCTAAAGTAGGGCGCTCATGCCATTCATTGTGGTAACGTGCAGCGCCACCAAGTTTGATATTAAGTGCCCCCGCACCTGCCGCCATCACTGGCCCAGCATTTGGGCTATCCCAAGTAGGTGCTTGATATTTCCAGCAGTTTAGCGCTAATTTTGTATTACCAAGTATTGCGTAAGTAAGCGCAGTGAGTCTTGCTGGAATATAATTCAATGCATCATCGAACCGTGCAGCCGCCCAACCAAAATAGTAAAAACGCGGCGTTTTATAGCCCCACATGGCGTCCATGGTATTTGCGAGCCTGAATAATAATGCGCCTGTACCACCTGCAATAAAAAACCAGAATAGCGTGCCAAATACGCTGTCGTTACCATTTTCAAGGACAGATTCAATCGTGGCCGGAATCGGCGCTATAGCTTCTAAATCACGACTGACCATGTAGGATGACGCCACTTTAGCGGCAACTTCATCTTGTTTGTTTAGCGCATAACTGACTGCGCGCGCATGCTGATGCAAGCTTTTATGGCCAATGGCAAAGTAAAGCAAGATTGTGTTAGCAATATGGCTTGTGAATGAATATTCGCATAGCCAATACGCTAAAAATACGAAAGGCATAATCAGTAAAGTTAACGCGAGTGAACCTACTAAACGTTGTGTAATTTTATTTTGATTGTTTAACGGGTTAAATAAAGCTTCATATTGATTAGCAACCCAGCCAAAACCAACCAAGGGGTGATAGCGGCGCGGCTCACCAAAAATAAAATCCAGCGTTACTGCAACGATAGCAATAGACGGCATTATGAGATAATTAGGGTATGAAAACATTGATGATTCAGGGCACCACTTCAGACGCTGGTAAAAGTACACTCGTTGCTGGAATATGTCGCGTATTGTACCGCAGAGGCATCAAAGTCGCGCCATTCAAGCCGCAGAATATGGCATTAAACTCAGCGGTTACAGTTGATGGTGGCGAGATAGGCCGTGCGCAGGCTGTGCAGGCGCAAGCTTGTGGCCTTGTCCCGCATACTGACATGAATCCTGTATTGCTTAAACCAAATTCTGATACAGGCTGCCAAGTGATCGTGCATGGCAAAGTGGTGTGTAATCTGGAGGCCACCAGCTACCATGATTACAAGCCAACCGCCATGCTGGCCGTGTTAGATTCATACCAGCGCTTAGCAAGGCAGTTTGATTGCATAATTGTTGAAGGCGCAGGTAGCCCAGCAGAAATCAATTTACGAGCGAATGATATTGCCAATATGGGCTTCGCCGAGGCAGTAGATTGCCCTGTGATTTTAATTGCAGATATTGATAGAGGCGGCGTATTTGCGCATATTGTCGGTACCTTAGCTTTACTTTCAGAAACTGAGCGTGCCCGTGTGGCGGGTTTTGTGATTAATCGTTTTCGAGGTGACATTGCTTTGCTACAGCCAGGCTTGGATTGGCTGGAAGCTGAAACAGGCAAGCCCGTGATTGGCGTATTGCCTTATCTTCACGATTTGCATATTGAAGCTGAAGACTCTGTGCCGAAAAATGCAAAATCTCAGAGTGAGCCTTCGCTGAATCGCTTGAAAATCATTGCGCCAATACTGCCGCATATTTCTAATCATACCGATTTTGATGCTTTGCGATTACACCCGTTGGTTGATTTTCAGTTCATTAAAATCAATGAGACTATTCCTGCGGCTGACTTAATCATTTTGCCAGGCAGTAAAAATGTACGAGGTGATCTTGAGCATTTACGAGCGAATGGCTGGGTGCAAGCACTTACTAAGCATTTGCGCTATGGCGGTAAAGTATTAGGAGTTTGCGGAGGTTTTCAGATGCTAGGGCAGTTGATTCACGACCCATATGCGCTGGAAGGTGAAGCTGGCAGTAGTGCTGGTTTTGCTTGGCTAGACATGGAAACTACCTTAGATAAAGAAAAGCGTCTTGCCCAAGTAAGCGGCAAATTAAGCTTTGCCGATGCCAGCGTGATAGGTTATGAAATTCACATGGGCGTGAGTACTGGAGCGGCTTTAAATCGCCCTGCGTTAATACTAGATCATCAGGCAGAAGGCGCTATTTCATTAGATAACCAGATTGCTGGTACTTATTTGCATGGTCTGTTTGATCATGCAGAATCTAGTGCAGCTTGGTTGCATTGGGCTGGCTTGGATACTGCTGAATCACAGTTTGATTATGAGCAGTTACGTGAGGCTGGGCTGGAGCGCCTAGCTGACTCAGTTGAGAAGCATTTGGATTGGACCAAATTAAATACAAACCTATTAAATATAATTTCGTGAGCAGTAAGGATAACTTTTAGAATGTTACAAAAAGGAATCTTAGCCGCGTTGGGTTCGGCCTTATTATTTGGCGCTGGAACACCATTAGCAAAGTTATTGCTCACCCATATAAGCCCATGGTTGCTAGCGGGATTGTTATATATCGGCTCTGGGTTAGGGTTAACGATGTATCGTTATATTATCCGCGCGCCTGCAGTGCATTTACCAGCTCAAGAAAAGGGTTGGTTTGCAGTGGCAATATTAGCAGGTGGGGTAATTGCGCCAGTATTATTGATGCTTGGTTTGCTCGCTATGCCAGCGTCTGGCGCATCTTTATTGCTCAATATGGAAGGCGTTTTTACAGCGTTACTTGCATGGTTTGTTTTTAAAGAAAACTTTGACCGCAGAATTGCGCTTGGTATGACTTTAATCGTAGCAGGTGCTTTAGTGCTGGGGTGGCCAACTGAAATACGATTTTATGGAATATGGCCAGCATTAGCGATTTTAGGCGCTTGTTTCGCGTGGGGGTTAGATAATAATTTAACACGCAAACTCTCTTTATCGGATGCTACTTGGATTGCTTCTATCAAAGGGTTGATTGCGGGCTCTGTCAATTTAGTACTCGCATGTATCGTTGGTGTTACCCTTCCGTCGTTAGCCAATATAGCAGCTGCAATGACAGTCGGATTTTTTGCCTATGGTATCAGCCTGACTTTGTTCGTGATTGGATTGCGTCATTTGGGCACTGCGCGCACAGGTGCTTATTTTTCAGTTGCCCCATTTTTCGGGGCAGTTTTGGCGATAATGCTAGGAGATGCTATTACGCTGCCATTAATCATCACTGGCGTATTAATGGCACTAGGAATATGGTTGCATCTCAGCGAACATCATGAACATTCACATCACCATACTGAGATAGCTCATATACATGAACACAGCCATGATGATGCACATCATCAGCATATACATGAGCCATCAGTAGCAGCTGATTTATTGCATACTCACCAGCATTTACATACCGCAATTAAACACAAACACTCGCATTATCCAGATAGTCATCATCAACATAGCCATGACCATAATTGAGATAGATTAATTACTTACGCTTCCGACGCAGTCTGCGCCAACCCAGCACGATACCTGCCACAGTGAGTAATATCCCGCCTGTTGATAATACGAAAATAGTGATTCTACGAGCGAGTAGGTTGTCACCAAGCGGTGGAATATCCATGCGATGCAAGCCATTAAATAACCATCGATAGACACGGCTATTACTGTCTTGCGAGGTTAATATTTCAGTGGTTTGTGCATTGATGTAATAACTAGTTTTTAACGAATCTGAAAAGGTAACCCTTAAAACTATAGATTTTTTTTGTTCATCTTGATGGAAATATACATCGCCGTTTATTAACTAGTCTACTGAATCTATTGCAGTATTTGTTTGTAATTGTTTAGCCTGTAATTGCAGTGTGGCTGATGAAAATGGTGGTACTTGCTTGGCTGACTCAATACTGATTAACCAATCTTGCTGTTCATTTTTTGCCAATATGTAAATATTATTTGCAAATTTCACCCACTCGATTTCTTTGATATTTGCAGCCGTTAATGCTACAGGTAACCGTATTTCTTGCGTTGTAAGCTTAGAGCCTGTCCAATGTTCTGATTCCCCAGCACTTAAATCTTTATCGGACAACCAGTCAAATGGTGTTAAAGAAAGCCAGCCGCTGAATAATCAAGTAATACAGAAAATACCTGCAGTTAAGCCAATAATGTGATGCCAGCGCGCCCAGCCACGGTAAGGGGTGATTCTGTCGCTGCTGTAGCGACGATTAAAACACGCGCGCGTTGTATGCCTTGCCGCAAGCCTAATGTGGCCAGTATCACGCCAGCAAACGCTAGCCATAACACGACTTGCCGCCAAAGTTCGCGTTCCGTGCGTAACGGCGTTAAGTAAACCCAGTGAATCACCGCACTTAGCCAATTCCATGCACGTACGGAACAGTGCGTGTCTAAAACAACTTCACCAGTGTGGCTAGAAACATAAAGCTCGCTGCCTTGAATATCATCAAGTGCTACACGATACAAAGGCCGATGCCCATTTAAGCTAAATGAAATAGACCATTGGTCGTGGTTTATTAATTCAGTGTCTATTAATTTAGGGTCTATTAATAAGGTTTTAGTGGTTTTTGCATTATTTCCATATTGCTCTGCAGTTTTTTTAGCCAAGACCTCAGTGATTTTGTTCGTGCCATCAACATCCCCCAAGCTGACCACCATTTTCCATTTTGCAAAAAAATAATAAATAGGGCGTTGCAATCGCATCACTATGTAATGGTCTAATAAAGTAAAACATTTAGTTAGAGACATGCAGTTGTCTTGCTTCATATTCTACAGGCGAAATATTACCCAATGTTGAATACCGTCTTTTTTGGTTATAAATCGATTCAATGTACTCAGCAATATCAGCCATACCCTCAGCTCTTGTTTTGTATTGTCGGTAATTCACCCTTTCTAATTTTAAACTTCTAAAAAAACGCTCAGTGACTGCATTATCTAAGCAATTACCACGACGGCGCATGCTGGCAGTAATGTTATGTTGAGTCAGTGCCTGTCGAAACGCATCGCTGGAATATTGTACGCCTTGGTCGGTGTAAATAATTTTGTGTAAACGTCCTTTTTCAGGAAACTACTATTTTCAGAAATGGATTAAAAATGACCTTACCCAAAGCTTTACCCAATGATTTAATTGACAGCCTGCTATCGAACTACAAGAAGCCA
>JAYTHN010000394.1:0-2906 GCA_043732505.1 Methylotenera sp. | reverse complement strand
ACAAGGCAATAGCTATTTATATGACAGACCCGAAGTTGCAGGAGAAATTGGCGGTAGATGTGGTGCTGATTA
The DNA here is from genome assembly GCA_043732505.1 of Methylotenera sp. Classification (GTDB taxonomy): domain Bacteria; phylum Pseudomonadota; class Gammaproteobacteria; order Burkholderiales; family Methylophilaceae; genus Methylotenera. Next base: position 2,834 of record JAYTHN010000394.1, on the reverse strand, counting down.
TGTTTTGATGGGTCAAACTTGGAAGCCAAGCTTCCTCTTCGTGTTTCCACAAGTGCAAGTGGTAGATGCGCGTAAAAATCTAACACGCGAACAATTGGTTGTAGTCAGTAGAGTTGTACAACTTGAAGCTTCTACACTAGATAAAAACGTGACTGAGGCTGCTGGTGTAAAGCTTGCGATGCAAATTATTAAAAAGCTTAAATCTGTAAATAAATAAGTTAAAAATTTAGTTTAGCGATGCGCAACCCTTAAAATACTATTATGCCTAATTTTATTCAATGATAATAATTTAAGTTATTGCCAAACTTTACTATAAGCTTTAAGTAAACTCTGGTGCATCAAACTACCCTCCATATTCGTGCCCAGCGTTCCTAGACCAAAATACTGCTCTTCACGATTTAGTAATTTATGAGCTTGTGACAATGTTTCTGTGCCATAAAGCAATGCTAAATTAGCTTCAAATGCAACTGTGTCTTCTGACTCAGCCATCTCCTTAATTTGTACGATATTTGCAATGCAGCGATAAACGCGGGCGCGTTTTTCGGGTAATTCTCCGAACTGGGCAATCCAGGCACAGCCTTCTAAAATATCATCAAGATCACCTGCAGCAAGCGCAGCGAGGGTTTTCAATTCACCTGTCCGTAAATCGACCCAAGTCGTATTTGGATCAGCGCATAGGCCGATTAATGTGGTGACTGGTAGCTCATCTGCAAGCTCTAAATCTAGCAAGGTTTCTAGCAATTCTGCCGATTCTTCTTGGCTTAGTTCTGGCAAACGTAGTGCAAAAGGGCGCACTAAATTACCGACGGTATTGTTCTCCCATTCCAATTCTTCTACAGGGTAAATTTCACTCATACCCGGTACAAAAATGCGGCAGGCGTATACGCCTAAATGCATAAAGTCGGCGATGTACATATCGTGGCTGCTGTTATGAATGGTATTCACGCACCAGTTGTAATCTTCTTCGGTCGTTGTACCGAAATTCCAATCTGCAAATTCGTAATTTGGCGTACTGTGTAAAAAATCCCAACTAATCACGCCGCTAGAATCCACAAAGTGAATTTCTAGGTTTTGTGAATCGGCGATTTCTTCCATATCAAAACCTGGTGCTACAAAACCTTTTAAACTATCCATCGCGCGGCCTTGTAATAGCTCGGTGAGTGCGCGTTCTAACGCGACTTCAAAACGTGGATGTGCTCCAAAGCTGGCAAAGCAACCTTGATCTTCAGGATGTAATAGGGTGACGTTCATCACTGGATATTTGCCACCAAGTGAAGCATCTTTTACTAAGATGCCATAACCAGCATCACGCAAGCCTTTAATACCAGCCGCAATGCGTGGGTAGCGATTTAATATACTTTCAGGCACATCTGGTAAGCAAATGCCCTCACGAATGATTTTGTATTTAATGTCGCGCTCAAAAATCTCAGCCAACGCCTGCGTACGCGCTTCCATCATCGTGTTGCCCGCGCTCATACCGTTACTTACATATAAATTGCCGATAAGATTCACTGGGAACAATACAGTTTTACCATCACGCAAACGTGTGTATGGAATAGCGCATATACCACGTTCTTTATTGCCAGAATTCAAATCAATCAAATTGCTGGCAGGGCAAGTGCCTTCCGGGTTATAAAACTTTTGCAATTCAGGCGTTAATAATTCTTTGGGCCATTTTTCGCCAGACTTTCCTTTACCCAATGGAATCCATAGCTCATTAGGATAATGCACAAAGTCTTTATTAGCGATTTTTTCACCCAAATAAAAATGCGTCCAAAAATAGTTGGTGCTTAAACGCTCAAAATATTCTCCCAAAGCACTTGCTCTGGCAGCCAATTGCGATGCGCCTTTGCCATTGGTAAATAAGCGCGGGCAATCTTTATCAATGACATGTACAGACCAAATACCTTTAATCTCATTTAACCAAGATTTTTCTAAAGTATGAATGTTTAGGGCTAATAATTTGGCTTGTAGTGTGGCGATAGATGACTCTAATGAGGCATCTTTGCTTGGAATAAAGGTTTCAGAGGAGTTTGCTGATGCAGTGGTCATGATAAAAGCACTTAATGGAAAGGATTACAGAATATCATGCTGTTGATATAACTAGAAAAAAGTCACAGTTACACTAGCTTTTCTACTTAGCTTGTAAAAGCTAAGTAGCTGTCTATGAATAGCTATCTATAATTGCCCCCAATGATCATATTGACTCACTAGCTACCAGTAATAATACAATTTCGACCTTTTTGTTTTGCTTGATAAAGTCGCTTATCGACTATTTCAATAAATGAAATCGCTTCATCTTTATGAGATGGCGCAAAGGTGCCAACGCCTAAACTAATCGTCAGTACGTGGCTGATTTGAGATTTTTCATGCGGAATTTGCTCTTTAAATATCAGGTTGCGGCATCGTTCTGCAATCTTTTTAACAGATAGCTCATCTGTTTCTGGCAATACCAACACAAATTCCTCACCACCGAATCGTGCAAAAAAGTCACGCGCGCGGCTAGCAGAAAGGCTAAGTGCTCGCTCCACACGTTTTAAACATTCATCACCTTGAATATGCCCATACTCATCGTTATATTGTTTAAAATAATCAATATCAAGCATAGTTAATGAAAGTGGCTGATTGTTGCGGCGTGCATTTACCCACTCCACCTCCATAATTGAATCGAACATACGTAGGTTAGCCACACCTGTGAGGCTATCTCTAAAAGAAAATTCTTCTAATTTTTTCTGTAAAGTAACTAGGTTTTCTTCAGTTTTTTTCGTTCACTAATGTCAAACACAAAACCAACCAGTGATTCCACTTCACCTTGTACATTGCGAATGATATGT
>JAYTHN010000393.1:0-2910 GCA_043732505.1 Methylotenera sp. | reverse complement strand
ACCACTATAAGTTAACGTAGGAAGCTGACAGAATGCTGACAATTAAATCAACAATGAAGAAATAATGAACAACTAGTGATGATGAGTCTTAGCTTTATTGTTATAAGTATGGGTAAACCTTAAAGCTAAATTTAAAAATCATGCATTTTCACTATAACTAGGGTTAGTGCGCCCAATCTATATCAGCAGAGTCACACTAGGTCAATGACGACTCATCGGCGAAGAATGACATTGTCATGCCTTGCTTACTGCTTTATTCTCTGCACCAACCTCACTATATTACATCAGCACTTAACTTCAGGCTTTTTTATGTATGGAAATCTGGAGGCTTACAACATGCAACAACAGCCAAAAGTAAGCTTATAATAATAAATACATCAAAATATTTTCCTATGAATCAAATTTTTAAATACCAAAATTACGCATTTCTTAAACTTTTAGCGTTTCGTATACAAATAGTTCTGGCTTACCAAATCATGGCGGTCGTAGTCGGCTGGCATATCTATGAGATCACGCACAACACGCTTGCACTTGGTTTAATTGGTCTAGCAGAAGTAATCCCTTACTTTTGCTGCGCTTTATTCGCGGGGCATGCGGTTGATCACCTTTATTCGCGACGCATATTTGGCATGCTAGCAGCGATGATGCTATTTGCTAACGCATTAACACTTACGGCATTATCATTAGGCTGGATAGGTGGTGATGCTAGCTTATGGATTTACGGTTCAATTGCGTTTACAGGTATCGCTCGCGCGTTTATTGCACCTAGCTATAGTACGTTATTTGCCATTATTTTACCTCGTGAAGAATATGCTCGGGCTTCTGGCGTTGGTAGCGCTGTCTTTCAATCTGGGTTGGTATTTGGCCCAGCAATTGGTGGCTTACTAGTAGGCTTTGCTAGCAAAACAGCAGCCTATTCGCTCGCTACGTTATTGTGTTTTGGCGCTGCTATAGCAATGTGGTCGTTAAGCGTTAAAGAGCCAGAACTAGCCGTGGATAGCCCACCAGTTTTAAAGAGCATTCGTGAAGGTTTACGCTTTGTTTTTAGTAGCCAAATTATGCTTGGCGCGCTTTCACTAGATATGTTTGCCGTATTATTTGGTGGCGCAGTATCCATGTTGCCTGCTTTTATTCAGGATATTTTTAATTACGGCCCTGAAGGTTTAGGCATTTTACGGGCCGCCCCTGCGATTGGCGCAATTATTACGGGGCTTTGGCTCACACGCCACCCACTTAATAAATATTCAGGGCGTTGGTTAATGGGTGCTGTCGCTTGTTTTGGATTTTGTATTATAGGGTTTGGCTTAAGTACTTATTTTTGGGTTTCTGCTGGCTTACTATTATTTTCAGGTGTTTGCGATGGCGTTTCAGTTGTAATGCGCACTTCTATATTGCAACTAGCTACACCTGATGGCATGCGCGGTCGCGTATCTGCTATTAATGGCATTTTTATTGGCTCTTCAAACGAATTAGGCGCTTTTGAATCTGGTTTAACGGCCCGTTTAATGGGCTTAGTACCATCAGTAGTATTTGGTGGAATAATGACAGTTTTGGTGGTGAGTGCAACCGCTAAGCTGGCGCCTAAATTGCGAAAACTGGAATTAGACCAACTAAAATAACCAGTTTAACTTTGAGTCAAATTATTAGTTATGTGGTTGGCCAGTTTTTCAACGCCATATTGATCACTGTCATTAGCTCATCTTTACTAGCACCACCTGTCGCCTGTACTGACAAACCCTGATGAATCGTCGCAATATACTTGGCTAAACTTTTAGCATTCACATGAGTTAGCAAATCACCCTGCGTCTTCGCCAGCTCAAAACGCTGACTCAACACATTTTCATAGCTTTTTCGATAACCCATCAGTTCTTGCTGAATCATGGTTGAACCCTGCCCACACGTCAGCGCGCCTTGCACAATCATGCAACCGCGTGGATTATCTGGATTACTCAAAAGCTCAGCCGAGCGAGTCAAAAACTTTTCAACCACTTTATAGGCAGTTGGCTCATTCATAGCCTCAGCCGCATACGCCACTGGGCCAGCCAAATATTGGGCTAAAGCTTTACGAAACAATGCTTCCTTGTTGCCAAAGGTTGCATAGATACTCGGCTTATTAACACCTAATGCGTCAGCCAGTTCCGCCATAGAAGCACCTTCATAGCCACGTGACCAAAATACTTTCAATGCACTTTCTAAGGCGTCTTCTTGATTGAACGCTAGCGGCCTTCCACGTGTCCTGGCTATTACTTTACTTGTCAGCGCCTTAGTAGAGTTTGTCAGATTCTTAGTAGATTTTTCATCTAGTTTTTCTGTATCGATACAATTGCTCATATTAGTTCTTACATACTTCAATTCTGTTCATTAATTTATTATTGTACCACTAGGTACAAATATATTTGTACAAATAATTTTAACTCCATTATTATTTATTTACCATTTTATATAAAATTATACGAATTACTAGCAGTGTTTAAATTTTAAGGATAACGAATATGGAACAACAATCAGAAAAAGTAGCTTTTATCACAGGCGCAAATCGTGTCATTGGGTTTGAGACCGCTAAAGGTTAAGTGCATTAGGCATCAAAGTCATTATCGGTGCGCGTGATACCGCCAAAGGTGAATCAGTCGTTAGACGATTACAAACGCTGGGATATAAAGCTGAGACAATTCATTACGATGCAAATCAAGCAAAATTTGCAGACGCTGTATTTGAGTATTTAAACAAACATTACGGAAGACTAGATATCTTAGTTAACAATGCAGGCATTAACCAAGAGCATCTGATGGATACCAATAACAGTAGCACTGTGAGCGTCGATACTTTGCAACAAACTTTTCACAGCAACCTATTTGCAGTGATTGAGCTTACACAAAAACTACTGCCACTGGTCAAAAAGCACCTGCTGGC
>JAYTHN010000392.1:0-2913 GCA_043732505.1 Methylotenera sp. | reverse complement strand
CTTGAATAAGCGTCGCGCCATGGCCTTGATTTTGTAGCTTTGGTTTAACGGCTATCATGCCCAAATGTGCAATATTTCTACCGTGTGCGGCTTGGCGTTCACAACAAATAGTGGCAATCAGTTGGTCATTTAATACACCAATCAGCATGAATGCGTCGTCTCGCTTAATAATGCTTGCGACTTCTTTTGTAGTCGTGCGCAAGCCATCTAGCAAATCTGCTTCGGTTGTCCAGCCAACGCGGCTACTCTCTCCACGGTAGGCTGAATTGATAAGCTCGGTAATTGGGCTGGCATCAATGAGCTCAGCCTTATGAAAATTTAGCATTTAGATAGTAGCTTGAATTTAATTTTGGTTAGATTTTATGAACGAGTTTTTGTATGACCAAACTACCGACCATATCACCTTCTACGTTTACCGAGGTGCGGATGGTGTCCAACATTCTGTCCATCGGCAACAAAATCGCTATCGCCTCGGCTGGCAAGCCAACCGATTGCAACACCATCACCATAGTCACCATACCTGCACTTGGTATTCCCGGCGCACCAATTGAAGCAATCATTGCAATAAAAAACACGACGAGCTGCTGTGCCAAACTCAGCTCTATACCTACTAAATTAGCGACAAACAATGCTGCTGCTGCCTCATATAATGCCGTGCCATCCATATTTAAAATTGCACCTAAAGGCACAACAAAACCTGCAATCTCAGGCTTTACATGCAAATGTTGTGTCACACAACGTAAAGTGACGGGAAGCGTAGATGAACTAGAACTCGTAGCAAATGCTGTAATCAGTGCTTCACGAGCACCACGCCAAAACCATAAGGGCGATTTGCCAGTAAATAAGTATAAAATTAGAGGCAATACTACAGCACCATGAAATAAAGTAGTGCCAATGATTACTGTTAAAAATTTAGCCAATACTGTCAACATTGCAGCATCTTGCGTGGCAACTAGTTTAATGAGAAGCGCCATAATGCCTAATGGTGCTAATTTCATTACCCAACTAATGATGCGCATCGTTAACTCTAACAACTCTTCTAACAACTGTAATATATTTTTATAACGCTCGCCACCGATAACCAATGCAATGCCTAGAATAAGCGCAAACATCACTATGGCCAGCACATTCCCTTGTGCTAAAGCTGCAAAAGGATTGACGAACAGTCCATGCAAAAATTGCGCAAAGAAATCGGATATTGGCAACTGTTTAGCTTCGTAGTTTTGCATAGCATGCTCAAACATTGCTAAATGCAAACCACTACCTGGCTTGAAGTAAAGACTAGCCGACATGCCGATTATGATTGCAATCGCTGTACTACTAAGAAAAAATAGAAGTGTAGTTACCCAGACACGATGCATTTGCCGATGTTGCCGCAAATTGGCAATACCAACTGTAATTGAACATAATACGAGTGGGACTAGAACCATTTTAAGCAAATCTATAAATATCGTGCCTACTAACCCAGACGCATATAATCCGTCTTTTACGACAGCGTGCTCTATCCCTAAGTAATGAAAATATAGCCCAATCGTAACCCCAAAAAATGTACCTATAAAAATTTGGATGTTAAGACTGGGCAGCTTCATGAATAACTTACACTTTCATTGGTTTAGGTTTTGTCACTTTAGGCTTACCTGACTTTTCTTTTACTACGTCTTCTTTTACTACGTCTTCTTTTGCAGTTTTTTCTTTCGCGACCTTCTCTTTAACAACTTTATATTTGACTACTTTGATAGCTATAGTAGTAGCTTCAATCAAAGGCACTTCTATTGCTGATTCTTTTTTGGGCTTCGCAACTTTTTTAGTTTTAGGCTTGATTTCATTTTCCACGACTAATGGTTCATCAATAGCTGATACAGTTACAACTAAAGACGTATCACCAACCACTATTTTCTCAAACACCGCTGCAAAAAAACCGTCGGTTTGATGTAAATGCGGCAATAATTTTAGATATTTACCTGTATCTAAATTGATTTGTTGTTGGCTTAAAATCTCTGCTGCATTCAATAATTTAAAGTCTGCATGCGCAGCTAAAAAACTTTCAGCGATGTTTTCATTCTCATCTTTAAGCAAGCTGCAAGTTGAGTAAATCAAACGGCCACCTACTTTAGTCAATCTAGCTGCACGCGCTAAAATTTTAGCTTGTTTTTCTGTCAACTCAGCTAAATCTTCTGGCGTTTGACGCCATTTAAGATCAGGATTGCGGCGTAAGGTACCTAAGCCAGTACAAGGCGCATCGACCAATACACAATCAAATTTACCATTCAAACGCTTAAGCTTGGGGTCGTTTTCACTGCTAATACTTTGAGCATTCAAGTTGCTTAAACCTGAACGTTTTAAACGTTTACCTAAATTTGATAAGCGCTTCTCTGATACATCGAACGCATATAAACGGCCCGTATTGCGCATTAATGCACCGATTGCCAAAGTTTTTCCACCTGCACCTGCACAAAAATCTGCAATCATCATGCCACGTTTGGGCGCTACTAAATGCGCTAATATTTGGCTACCTTCGTCTTGCACTTCAATATTACCTTCAGTAAACAGCACATGACGACTAATATTCAAGCGCAATGGCATGCGTAAACCAATGGGTGAATAAGGCGTTTTAGTAATATTGGCTTCACCCGAGGTATTTTCAGCAATCATTTTTGCCATTACTTCATCTCGAGTCCCTTTAATGGTATTCACACGAATATCTAGCGTGGCTGATTCATGCATGCTGCGCGCGATAGTTAATGCTTCTGTCTCGCCATATTGCGCAACTAACTTATCCCATAACCAATCGCGGACATCAGCCTGCACTGCCAATGGCATATTTTCTGTCGATTTCGCTTTAATGGTATGCGCCCATTCGATTTGCTGTTCGCTCAGCATAAGCTCAAGCTTTTGTATACTCATACCCTGTAC
>JAYTHN010000391.1:0-2928 GCA_043732505.1 Methylotenera sp. | reverse complement strand
CATTCTTAAGTTTTCGTTAAGTCTTCATACATTATCCTAGCTATAAGAAAGAATAACCAAGGGCTGGTTTTGTTACCGTTGACAAAATAATTTAACCAGCATACCGAAAAAAGGTAAAACTATGCGATTACTGCTAGTAGAAGACGATAGCATGATTGGTGAAAGTATAAACGAAGCTCTCACCAATGAAAAATACGCCGTTGATTGGGTTCGCGATGGTAATAGTGCAGAGTTGGCATTAGCGAATGGCGTATATGATTTAATACTACTAGATTTGGGATTGCCAAAAAAACAGGGGTTGGAGGTGCTAAGGGGTTATCGGCAGCGAAACGGAATGCTACCCGTGCTTATCATCACTGCACGTGATGCTATGGCAGACAAGGTGAGCGGACTTGACGCGGGAGCGGATGATTATCTTGTCAAACCGTTTGATTTAGATGAGCTCTATGCTCGGGTTCGCGCATTGCTGCGACGTCATACTGGCCGCGTCCAACCTATAATCAAATATGGGTCGGTCACACTTAATCCTGCCAGTCGTGAAGTGTTTTTGGATGGGCAATTGCTAAACTTGTCCGCTCATGAGTTTTCGTTATTGCTCACTTTGCTGGATCCTCCAGAGCGCGTGTTATCACTGGCTGAACTGGAAGAAAAACTTTACAGTTGGGATCATGAAGTCGCCAGTAACACAGTTGAAGTCCTTATTCATCGCCTGCGTAAAAAACTTGGCACCGACTTTATACGCAACGTACGCGGCATAGGCTATAAAGTGTCTATTTCGTGAAGTCAATACGGCAAAGTCTTCTTCTATGGCTCATCCTTGGGATGCTGGTAGCAATCTGCATCGCAGGGTTAAGTTCTTATTATTTAGCGCAAGATGAAGCCAATGAACTATTCGACTATCAAATTAAGCAAGTCGCATTGTCATTACATGAACAAAGCCAACCGACGCAGATAGCGGTTTTCGCTGATGAAGATCCTGAGGAAGATAATGTCATTCAGATTTGGAATGCGCTCGGCAAGCCGTTATTTATATCCTATCCGACACGTGCGTTGCCGCGCTATGTCACGTCTGGCTTGCATACGGTGAATTATCAGCAGCAGCCTTGGCGGTTATATAACACCCAAAGTCATGGCCATTTCATTCAAGTCGCACAGCCGATCACAGTGCGCGACGAGTTGGCCGCGGGCTTAGCAATGCGCATGTTAATCCCATTTTTCTTACTCATTCCGCTTTTGGCAGGGTTGATTTGGTGGGTGGTGGGGCGAAGCCTAACCCCATTACAGGCTGTCACCAATGCTGTTTCCACACGTCACGAAGATGCCATGCAAGCCTTGGATGAGACAGACTTGCCACAAGAGATACGTCCTATGGTGGCAGCTCTCAATCAGTTACTAATACGCTTGAATCAGACATTGCAGACACAACGTGCGTTTATTGCTGATGCCGCCCATGAACTACGCACTCCGCTAACTGCACTTAAGCTGCAATTGCAATTAACTGAACGTGCTACCACTGAAGAGCAACGTGCAACCGGTTTTGTAAAACTTAATGAACGCTTGGATCGCAGTATTCATCTAGTTAGGCAATTACTTACCCTCGCGAGGAGCGAGTCAAAAGAACCATCCGAGAAATTTGCACCCGTTGATTTAAGTGCTTTGGTACAGAATGTTGTAGAAGATTTCAAAGCTTTAGCGGATGTACGCCAAACAGATTTGCAATTGGATGTGGAACCCAATGTCATGGTGACATGCTTGCAAGAAAGTTTACGTATTTTGGTTAGCAATCTTATTGATAACGCCATTCGTTATACTTCAAATTCAGGACAAGTGCGTGTCAATGTCACTCACAAAGAAGGGGAAATAGTCTTACACGTGATTGATAATGGAAGTGGCATTCCCGAACAAGAGCGTGATCGTGTGCTGTACAGATTCTATCGACGAGAGGGTACAGAAGAGACCGGCAGCGGATTAGGACTTGCAATTGTTCGCAACATTGCTGATGCGCATCATGCCTCATTGACACTTTCTGATAATTTAATTAGCTCAGGTTTAATTGTTACCGTTAAATTTCCTTCCTAATTAGCCTGAAAAATGTAGTCACTTAAGCACTTACCCAGAGACATCCTTTGTGCCATTATATAAAAATAATTTAATTTTAAGTCTACGTTAAGTATTGGTAATTTAATCTACTGACATGGTATAGCATTTTGTTATGCTGATTTAATTAAGGAGTATTAATCATGGTTCAAAGTAAAAAAGTTATTAATGTCGGTTTAGGCTTATTATTAATGGCGGGTGCTTTTAGCGCACAAGCCTACAATGGTGAGGCATTGGCAAAGCATGCGAAGGTCACAATGGCTGAAGCCCGTGTAATTGCACTCAAAGCACATCCTGGCAAAATCACTGATGAAGAATTGGAAAAAGAAGCTGGTGGCAGTGGCTTACGTTATTCATTTGACATTAAGAGTGGGAAAGTGACGCAAGAAGTTGGTGTAGATGCGCAGACTGGTGTTGTATTGGAAAATAAAACTGAAGGAGCTAATCCGGATTGATAAATCAAGGGTACCTAGGTACCCTTGATTTTTATGTTACGAAAACCATTTAAAATATTTCAATCATAAAATATAGATAACCGTATGAATAAAAGGTAATCCCCCAGAAAAAGATTGTATTTATAAGTAGAATTTTCTTATGATGATTTAAGGAATTTTTACATGAAGATATCGAGATTTACCGACAGTCAGATTATGCTGATTTTAAAGCAATCAGAATCTGGCATTTCAGCCCCAGAGCTACGCCGCGAGCATGGCATGAGTGAGCTAGCCCCGATTTTGTAGTCGGGCAAGTTGATGTTACTTTATCAAGATGTTAGGAGATTTCATGAAACGCATGCCCTGTCGAATTTTCACAGAAGAATTCAAAAAAGAA
>JAYTHN010000390.1:0-2943 GCA_043732505.1 Methylotenera sp. | reverse complement strand
TGTGGTCGTAATTGCACAAGTTTCCCCTGCACCTACTCGGTATAACAATATTTCCAACCCCCAGTCGACATTTTATAGACACGTGAGCATTCAGCCTACAGCATCACATATGCATCTCAAAGATTTCCCTAACGATATCCAATTGTACCTATCGGTGCTTCTACAATGCGTGAATTTTTAGCTAATAATTCCGAAGCACGTTGCTTTAAATTATGTAAACCTAGAAATTGTTCAAACCAACTAACGTTAGTCTTTGCTTTAGACATTCGATTTCCTTATTTGACTGTCAAATTGAAACACTAAATCTTAAGCGTGATAATTATCCTTGTATAATGTTTTCTTCGACAAGGCCAAACATTCGATTTGCTGGTACCGCAATATCAATTAACTTAGGTTTTGCAAGATTTAAGTTATTCATGATAGTGACAAACTCCTCAATTGACTTGCCTGCTAAACGTGGATTAATCACTTTTTCTTGACCAACACAACTAACTCTACGTCCATTGTAATCATGACATGGGTAAATCAAAGTTTCATCAGGTAGTTTAAATATCTTACTTATGATGCTTTTGAATAATACGTTTGCATCACCGCCTTGAAAGTCTGTACGGCCACAACCATTAACGAGCAACGCGTCGCCAGTGAACAGACGATCGCTCCATAAGAATGAAACGCTACCTGAGGTATGTCCAGGTGTGGCCATGACTTTTATTTGTTGGGTTCCAAAGGTTAGCATATCACCATCATTAAGTTGCAAATCAGCTGTTGGCGCACCACAAAGCTCGCTCACACCAATTTTAATTGACAATCTGTCACGCAATAGACCGCTAGCTGTAATATGGTCCGCATGCACATGAGTTTCTAATGTGTATTTCAAATCACAATTGAGCAACTCAAGTTCTTGAATGTAATCGTCGATATGACTCGCTACAGGGTCAATTAATACAGCCTCTCTACTTATGTCGTCCACAATTAAGTAAGTATAGGTAAAAGATTCTTTATCAAACATTTGCTTAAACATATTAAATACCCTTAAATATTTATTGAATAATATTATATATTAAAATATAATATAAAAACATTAAACAAATGTATAAAAATATGAATAAAATCAAAGAAATCAATTTTGACGAGTTAAGAGCTTCTGCGGACAAAGCATCGGGCTTAATGAAAGTGATGGCTAATTCAGATCGTTTAATGCTGCTTTGTCAGCTTTCACAAGGTGAAAAGTCTGTTGGAGAACTTGAACAAATTCTAGACATTCGTCAACCAACACTTTCACAGCAGCTTACTGTACTAAGAGAAGCGGAATTAGTGGCAACACGTAGGGATGGTAAAAACATTTTTTACAGCATTTCGAGCCAATCTGCGATGGCGGTTATGTCTGTATTACATCAAGAAATTTGTCAAACTTAAGGACTACTACAGAATGTCACTTTTAATTACTAAGCAATCAGAAGAATTCAGTAGTGCGCCACAAATAAGCATTGAAGACATCTCTGAAATAGCTAGATTAGGATTCAAAACAATCATCAATAATCGCCCAGATCATGAGGGTGGAGGCACTCAACCAACAAGTACTCAAATAAAATTAGCAGCTGAATCTTTTGGGTTGAATTACTTCTACATTCCCGTAATTCCAAACAATATTCAACCTGCACAGGTTGAGGCATTTAAAAGTGCATATCTGAAGGCAGATAAACCTGTATTGGGATTTTGTCGAACTGGTAATCGTGCAACCTCCATTCTAAAACTAGCTCAAATAAGTTCTGCTAACTAGTTTAATCAAACAGATAACTGGAGGTTAAAATGATATCTTCAACTACGAAAAATAAAACTATTTATGATGTTGTTATTGTTGGTGGAGGCGCAGCTGGAGGTGGAGTGGCGGCAAGTTTGTTGAAACGTCAGCCTTCACTCAAGATTGCAATCATAGAGCCTGCAGATCAACATTTTTATCAACCAGCATGGACTTTAGTTGGTGGTGGTGTCTTTGACATAAAAGATACAGCGCGCCCAATGCTGGATTGTCTACCAAAAAAAGCAGTATGGTTGAAAGCCTTGGCTACTTCATTTGACCCAGAAAAAAACAGTGTGAATACAGATGTTGCTGGCATTATTGATTATGAGCAACTAATTGTTGCACCAGGTTTAAAACTTAATTGGGATGCAATCACAGGCCTGACCGATACTTTAGGTAAAAATGGTGTAACTTCTAATTATCGTTTTGATCTTGCGCCATATACATGGCAACTTACCCAAGAACTAAAATCAGGCAAAGCTATTTTTACCCAACCTCCAATGCCTATTAAATGTGCGGGCGCTCCCCAAAAAGCGATGTACTTATCTTGCTCTGAGTGGAAGTCAAATAGCGCTTTGAAGAATATTGATATTGAATTTAATAATGCAGGCGCAGTGTTATTTGGTGTCGCTGCCTTTGTGCCACCACTTATGAAATACATAGCCCGATATCACGTAAAATTATGTTTTAACTCTACGCTAATCGCCGTTGATGGACCAGGGAAAAAGGCTTGGTTTAATATAAAAGATTCAGACGGAAATGTCACGAAAGTCGAAAAATCATTCGATATGCTACATGTTGTGCCACCACAGACCTCACCTGACTTTATTAAAAAAAGTCCACTTGCCAATGCAGATGGCTGGGTTGACGTGAACCAAAGCACTTTGCAACACAATAAATATAAAAATATCTTTAGTTTGGGAGATGCATGCTCTTCACCTAATGCAAAAACGGTTGCAGCGGTGCGACAACAAATTGTAGTTGTTGCTGAGAACTTATTAGCTGCAAAAACTAGCATGCCTTTACCGATGACTTATTACGGTTATGGTGGATGCCCATTAACTGTAGAAAAAGGCAAAATTATATTAGCTGAGTTTGGTTTTGGCGGAACATTACTGCCTACATTCTCATTTATGAATGCA
>JAYTHN010000389.1:0-9732 GCA_043732505.1 Methylotenera sp. | reverse complement strand
GGATTGAATCTGTTCTAATAAACTGAATGGTATAAGTCGGCCAAAATAGTCTCTCGTAAATCTAGAGTGAGCGGCAGAAACATCTCCAAAGCTGCCTGTCAGCCTTCACAGGTCACAGACTGACGCATGATGTAAAATTGTGCTTGAATGATAGATACGCACTGCAATGCTGAGATGCATTAAACCTAGCGCAGACTTCTTCTTCCAATACTCAGATGAGTTGTACACAATTTGACCTCTCAAATTGCAGCATAATTCTTATGGCTTGCCCCTCTACTAAATCGGATCCAGCTCACTAGTTCATACATCATGGGACCCTAAATATAAGTTCTCATGATTCTATAGTTATGACTGCTTTTTCACCTTAAATCAAAGCTATTGTTAACTATGGGTGCTAGCGTACAGACCCCCATTATCTGTAAGTAGATCATCAAATTTGATATGAATAATAGCTTTATGAAGAAATAAAAATTGATAAGCCCAAAGAAATTAAAGTGCTTAAATCATTCAATAATTTCGTAGTTGTTTACCGAAAGTATATTTAAATTTAATTAGGAAAATCGATGAACTAAAGAATTTTTAAATCAATTAAAGCGCTCGCCATTGTTCCACTTGTTACGTTTTGTATCGTGACTACCACACATGCCGATACTAATTCATCAAAAGAGCAATCTGCCAGTATGTCAAAATCAGCAATGCAAAATGGTAGTGGAGGTGCTGATGAAATGATGAAATCAATGAAAACTGGAATGGATGGAATGGAAAACATGAAAATGTCGGGGGACACAGACAAAGATTTTGCAATGATGATGAAGATGCATCACCAAAAAGCTTTAGATATGGCACAAATGGAACCTGATCATGGAAAGTCGCTAGAAATGAAAAAAATGGCTGAACAGATAATTGTTGCCCAGAAAAAAGAGATCGCTCAATTTGATCTTTGGATAGACAAGCATAAATAAATGTAAAGTTACTAGAATGAGGACTATCAGTTATAGGTTTAATCCTAGGTTTCTTCTACTGTCTTTGATCAGCGACTATTCATGGGTAATTTACCATGAATAAATGAAATTATAGGATTGTGTTTAGTCACCAGTGAGTGTTGTTTCAAAATTAATCTACGACGCTTATAAAGTGATTACTTTTTGGAGAAATAAAATGCGTAAATTATGGATAACCACATTAGCATTAATTATGTTGGGACTCGGCGGTTGTGGGTACAACACATTTCAGAGTAATGATGAACAAATTAAAGCCAGCTGGTCCGAAGTCTTAAACCAATACCAACGTCGTGCGGATCTAGTTCCCAACTTAGTCAATACTGTGAAGGGTTACGCCGCCCACGAAAAAGATGTGTTACTCGGTGTTACTAATGCTCGTGCAAAAGTTGGCAGCATTCAAGCTACCCCAGAACTTATTAATAATCCTGAGGCTTTTGCCAAGTTTCAATCTGCGCAAGGAGAGTTGTCCGGTGCTCTCTCTAAATTACTAGTGGTATCGGAAAACTATCCTCAATTGAAGGCTGATGCTAACTTTCGCGACCTACAAGCGCAACTTGAAGGCACCGAAAACCGTATTACGGTGGCACGTAACCGCTACATTCAATCCGTAAAGGCATATAACATCACGGTGCGCTCCTTCCCCTCCAATCTCACTGCGATGGTGTTCGGGTATAAAGCAAAAGCCAATTTTACGGTACAAAACGAGAATGAAGTTGCTAAGCCGCATACAGTAAATTTCGACTCACCAGCAGCTAAATCTCAAAGCGAGGCTCAGGGAGCCGCAAAATGATTGTAACGCGCACAGCAAGAGCGTTATTGATTGCATTTACGTTATGTTGTTCATTTATTGCAAGCGCTGAAGTGCTTGTGCCGCCATTAGTTGGGCGTGTTACAGACGAGACTGCGACGCTTACTCAACAGGAGAAGGTAACCTTGGAGCAGACCTTACAAGCGTTTGAAGCCAAGAAAGGTAGTCAGATTGCCATTCTAATCATTCCATCCACCGCCCCAGAAACGATTGAGCAATATGCATTACGCGTTGCCGAGCAATGGAAGCTAGGCCGTAAGAAAGTGGATGATGGTGCAATCCTTGTTGTTGCAAAAACTGATCATACACTGCGTATCGAGGTAGGTTATGGCTTGGAAGGTGCGCTTAATGACGCCACCAGCAAACGTATTATCAGCGAGATTATCACGCCACGTTTCAAGCAAGGAGATTTCTATGGTGGCATTACTGCTGGGGTTGAACAGATCATACGTGTCATTGATGGTGAGCCATTGCCAGTACCTAATAGAAAGCAAAGTGGTACTGATTTAAATATACAGCAGTATATTCTAGTCATTTTTATTCTTGCACTCGTAATAGGTGGTGTGCTTCGTGCCTTAGTGGGAAGATTTCCCAGTGCAATTCTAACTGGCGGAGCCGTCGCTATCGTCGCTTGGTTATTTGCTGGCGCGTTGTCTTTTGCGCTTGGTGCAGGCGTAATCGCACTTCTGTTCACCTTGCTTGGTGGAGGTATGGGTGGTTATGGCATGGGAGGTCGACAGGGAGGGTTAGGTGGAGGCTTTGGTGGCGGAGGTGGTGGTTTCGGTGGCGGCGGTGCCTCAGGAAGATGGTAATCATGAATATTAAACGACTATTAAAACATCTAACAATGACGCATTGGCTAGTTAAACAGGCTTTCCCAAGTAAGTCCCTCAATCAGATTGAGAAAGCCATCAAAGCGGGTGAATCTGCATACGCAGGAGAAATTCGTTTCGTCGTGGAAGGAGCGCTGGATGGTACTCCTCTTTTTAAAGACCAGTCTTCCCGAGCGCGTGCCATCGATATATTTTCGCAATTAAGAATATGGGATACCGAACACAACAACGGCTTGCTAGTTTATTTATTACTCGCCGACCGAGCTGTTGAAATTATTGCTGATCGCGGCATTCACTCGAAAGTGGGTTCTGAAGAATGGGGCAAAATTTGTAGAAAGATGGAAGCCGCCTTTAAAAAGGATGATTACGAAGGAGGTGTAGTTAGCGGTATTGAAGCTATAACGCAACATCTGGTGAAATATTTTCCAGACGCGACTGCTCGTCAGAATGAATTGCCCAATAAACCAGTAGTAATGTAGATATTGTCTTTTGAAAAGTTGCTATAAAAAGCATAGTGACATCACGAAAAATGCAGTTGGCATTAGACCCTGCCAAACCAATGGGTCAATTACACATCTTTAGGAGAGCATGATGACCGTAGCGAATGTTTTACAAACGAACACTTTTGATTTACCTCAAGCATTGAGAGCAGCTCAAGATGCAATTCACCTTCCAGAAGTCCAAGAGATGCTTGAAAGTTTATCTAAATACCAACTAGGGATTTTCATGCCACATATGCATGATGAAAAAACTGAGGAATTTCAACTGCTTGCTGATGATTTTATGCAGGTGGAGTCGGGGTTGCAAGTGTCTTTCAAGCCAACAGAAGAAATCGCAAATCAAAGTGACCAATTTCTGCCTGTTGCGTGGCTATGGCGTGATGGAGCTACATCAATTTCGTCAGCTTGCGAAATGATTTGGGATCTAAGTTCTGACGAAGCAGAGTATCGGGGCAAACATAAGATGATTAAAGGAAATTAAATGTAAGTTTTTATCTATACCTACAAACTTAACACTATAAAGGATTATCACCATGCAAACAGAAACTATAAAAGTATCAGGAATGACCTGCGGAAGCTGTAGTAGCAAGGTAGTACATGCACTCAAAGCTGTAGCTGGAGTTCATGACGTTGTCGTGTCACTTCCAAGTAATGAAAGCGGCCGTAAAGGCAGCTGGTTATGGCGTGGATATGACCAACGCAACTCAGAAACCTCAAAGCAAAGGTTGCTGCTGATTACAAAAAAGGCAACATATTAAAAAATATCAGGTTAAATCCCTGAGTGGGTTTCGATGAAGTCTCAATGTTTAGAGTGTACTGATACATCATCGTAGCTAAGCTTTTAAATTTATGAAAAATTAAAGGAATACATCATGCATTCATTTACAGCAATCTCAGAAGGAAATTCAGTAGTAGATAATACAGTAATCACACAAAAGAGTGCAGTTATTGCCATCTACGACACTCATGAAGAAGCTGAAAAAGCAATAACTGAACTTGAAAAATCGGGTTTTGATATGAAGAAACTGTCCATAGTTGGTAAAGATTATATGTCAGAGGAAGAAGTAATCGGTTATTACAACATTGGCGACCGCATGAAATTATGGGGTAAGACTGGAGCGTTTTGGGGTGGGTTATGGGGGATTATGTTTGGCTCAGCTTTATTTTTCATTCCAGGTATTGGTCCAATCGTTGCTGCTGGGCCCCTAGTCGGATGGATTGTTGGCGCATTAGAGGGTGCATTAGTTTTGGGCGGATTAAGTGCATTAGGTGCGGCTCTATATAGCCTCGGGATTCCTAAAGATAGCATCATAGAATACGAGAGCCAAATAAAGATGGGTAAATATGTCGTCATCGCTCATGGTTCACAAGATGAACTAAGTAAAACTCAAAAAACCATTGCATCAACTAAGCATCAAGGCATGAAAGAACATGCCTGCTGTAAATAAACCAAGTTTTAATCTTAACGATAGCTAGGGATAGGAAAAATCATGGATTGGTAATCACAAAATTGGATTTGGGTGCTTTTCTTCGTAGGGATGATGGCGATGCATATGTTTGGTCACGGTGGCCATGGCAGTAATCTCAATAAATCCACCCACACTAATAAAGAAGATATGCAAATAGCTTCACAAGAAGAGTCCGTTCATAAACACTGAGTTGCTAATAATTAGTTTTTAAATTGGAGTAACCGTATGTTAAATATAAAAGTTGTAACTTGGTCGTTGGCGCTTTGGGCGGCGTTTATGTTTGCGTTTTGTATCATCTACGGCTTATTGACACCATCGAGCTTGAGAGTCCATATGCTTCTAGAACAGATACTGCCCGGATTTAAATGGCTTACTTGGTTAGGTTTTTTTGGAGGACTCATTCAGATTTTTCTCTACGGTGCATTCACAGGCTTAGTTTGTGTACCTATCTACAATTTTATGCATCATATATGGGTGAGGCAGTCGTCATGACTAAGAGAAGTTCACCACCAGAATCTACTAAGCAGAGGGAGTCTATCTCGAAAGAAGTCTATAAAGAAAATCTGCATAAACTTCAAGTCGAATTGGTCAAACTTCAACGACATTTAATCAAATGTAATCACAAAATTCTGGTCATCTTTGAGGGCAGAGATGCGTCTGGCAAAGATGGCACCATTAAGCGCATCATTCAACATTTAAGCCCACGCGAAACGCGTGTCGTTGCACTTGGTAAACCCTCTGATCGCGATCGTACATCGTGGTACTTTCAACGATATGCGCCTTATTTACCAGCTGCTCAAGAACTGGTGCTGTTTAACCGCAGTTGGTATAACCGCGCTGGTGTTGAACGGGTCATGGGCTTCTGCACCACGGATGAGCATGAGGAGTTCTTGAGTTCTGTTTCAAATTTTGAAAGCATGTTAATACGTTCTGGTGTCCAGCTACTCAAATATTATCTGGATATTAGCAAGGAAGAGCAAAAACTGCGGCTGAAGGCTCGTAAGTCGGATCCACTGAAACAATGGAAAATTAGCTCAATCGACGATGAGGCGATTAAATACTGGAAAGAATATAGCATGGCTCGCAACGAGATGTTGGCTCGCACTCATAACCCAATCGCGCCATGGACATTAGTTCGCGCTAATGATAAACATCTGGCAAGGATTAACATTATTAAAGATATGCTTCGGCGAATTCATTATAAAGATAAGGATGAAGCGTTAATTCAACCAGATTCACAGATTGTATTTGCCTATGATATTGCTAACCTTGAAAAAGACCAGCTAGCCAAGTAAATCAGGACTGACCATGAAGGATTCTGTATGAGTGCAAATTTGCCTGATATTGAAGCATCGGAAACATTGCCAGATTTTAATCAGACACCCGCGTTTACCGATAGTAAAGATCCAGCCGACCTTGCGCGACGGCGAACATTAGTAATGGGAACGTCAATCTTGGGTGGGCTAGGCATAACTGCTGCCGCAATGCCCTTTATTGGCAGTATGTTACCAAGCGAAAGAGCCAAAGCGGCTGGTGCACCTGTAGAAGCTGATATCAGCAAACTCAAACCCGGTGAGCTCATTACGGTGGAATTGCAGGGTAAACCCGTCTGGATTCTGCATCGCACCGATGATATGTTGAAGCAATTAAGTAAAGATGAACAACATTTGAGCGATCCACAATCAGAAGTGCCTCATCAACCTGCATATTGCAAAAACTCCACACGCTCAATTAAGCCTGAATACTTGGTTTCGGTCGGGATATGTACACATTTGGGTTGTGTGCCTAACTTTCGACCAGAAATATCACCCACTGACCTCGGCCATGCATGGCATGGAGGCTTTTATTGTCCTTGTCATGGCTCTAAATTTGATTTGGCGGGAAGAGTATTTAAAGGTGTTCCTGCTCCAACAAACCTGATAATTCCGAGGCATGTTTATTTAAGTGATTCTCAACTCATTATTGGTACAGATATAAAATAACAACAAATAAATTGTGATCCAAATCCTAAAAATATATAAATATTAAGGAAGTTATCATGAAAACAGATGTGATTGAAGTGCGCGACATGCTATCAGTATTGAGTGTAGAAGGGGTAGAAGCGGGGATTAAAGATGTGCCTGGTGTTGAAAGCGCAACAGTTAATTATGATGCAGGTAATGCTACAGTGCGATATGACGAAACTTGGCTGAAGGCAGCTGAAATTTAGCCTGCAGTGCATCATGCTGGGTATAAACCTGCGGAGGAGTCCAATCAAAAACCAAATGCTGGAACACCATTAAAAGACTCACCAGATGCAGTTGCACCAAAGGCTGCAAGCAATGCGCCCAAAGGTAATGTATCTGCGACGTTAACACCAACAGACAATGTAGACACCAAAACTACTGCTAGTAATGGACAGCCAGATAATCCGCCAATGACCATGCCAAAAGCAACTGCTCCGCCGACAGATGCTAAAACTGGGGCTTCTCTATCAACTGCTTCAGAGTACAAAGACGAATCTCCTATCAAGTAACGATAAATCGAAATTTAATACAGCCTATTAGCTAAGGATTTGTGATGAAAACGAGCGTTATCAAAGTGCAAGATATGCTTTCAGTGTTAAGCATAGAGGAAGTAGAAAAGCGAATTTATGAAGTGCCAGGCGTTGAAAGCGCAACTGTAAATTATGATGCAGGCAGTGCCACAGTGCGTTATGACGAGACTCGACTTAAAGCTGCTGACATTAAACCAGCTGTGCATCAAGCAAGTTATCAATCTGAAGAAGAGGTTAAATACAATACTTCATTAGCGCCGAAAGCTGCCACAGACGTGTCAGAGCCAGTGTCCGCGACTGCAGCGACCAAAATCGAAGCCCCTGAACAGACTCAGACTATGCCAGCGCCACCAGTTGATGTTCCAGCTCCTAGTGTAAGTGACCCAAAACATGATAAATCAACCCCATATGCTGCTTTTGCTAAACCTAAACCTGAAACAGAAACTCCTCAAGCCAATGACCACAATGATCAAGAAGAATCTCTAACGCTTAGCAAGGTCGCCACTTGAGTACACGATACTTTTGTTGGCGAAGATAAAAAGGAGCCAAACGTGAAGCCATCAACTCCTGAAACCGATGTGGCGAAAACTTCCCAAGATATGCCAGAAGCTAGCGGCCACGCAGGGCACACAGCGCCAGCCTCAACTAATACAAAAACTGCGACTTCCGCTCGAAGCACAATGCCAAGTGATATGGCGCATGAAATAGGACACAGTGGCATGGATATGCAAGCCATGGTGCGCGATATGCTTAACCGTTTCTGGATCTGCTTGATCTTTACTATTCCAATCTTTGTCTATGCGCCGATGGGTGGTATGTTTGAACCTCCTTTGCCGCCTTTCGGCATAAAGCTTAACTTATGGTTATTGTTTTTCGCTAGCGCTGCAATTCAATATCCAAGCTGGCCGTTCTTTGTGTCGGCTAGGCGCGGGGTTAAGAAAGGTACTTTAGGGATGGCGGCGCTAATCGTGTTGAGCGTTGGCACAGGTTATGTGTTTAGTGTAAGCAGCACCTTCTTCTTCGAAGGTGGCGGGCAGTTCTTTGAAGCAGTATCAGTATTATTGGTTTTTATTTTGCTAGGTCATTGGCTAGAAATGCGTGCCGGCGCAGGGGCATCATCGGCTATTAAGGCGTTAATGAATCTCACGCCAACAAAAGCCTCAGTGATTCGCAATGGAGCTGAAATAGAGGTGCCGACGGCGGAAGTATTAGCAGGTGAGATAGTGGTGATTAGACCAGGCAACAAAATTCCAGTTGACGGTACGATAGAAACTGGCGAATCACTCGTGGATGAGTCCATGCTTACTGGCGAATCGATGCCTTTGCAGAAAGGCCCAGGCGCTACGGTTATTGGTGCAACTATTAATAAGAGTGGTAGTTTTCGTTACACAGATACTAAAGTCGGGGCCGATTCAGCTTTAGCCCAAATTGTTAAACTGGTGCAGGAAGCGCAGAACTCAAAAACGCCCGCACAATTGCTAGCAGATAAAGCAGCACAATGGCTGGTAATTGTTGCAATTGTAATTGGTCTTACCACTTTTTCTGTATGGTTTTGGTTAGTAGGTCAACCGTTGCTGTTTGCGGTAACCATGACCATTACCGTGTTTGTAATTGCGTGCCCAGATGCATTAGGTCTAGCGACGCCCATGGCTATTATGGTGAGTATGGGATTAGGTGCAGCGAATGGCATTCTGTTCAAAAATGCCTCAGCACTGGAAGATGCCACTAAACTTAATGTGATTGTTTTCGACAAAACGGGCACGCTCACTGTTGGTCAGCCCGAGGTTGTTGAAATTATAACGGCGGAAGGTGTCACTGAAGATGCTGTATTAACTGCGGCGGCGGTAGAGCAAGGATCTGCGCACCCACTGGCACAGGCCATCGTACGACGGGCGGCAAAGCTCACAATCGTGGCACCTACCGACTTCGAAAACTTGGATGGTATGGGGCACGAGCAGAAACTGCTAACTGTATAGTGTTTCTTGTTAACCGATTGTTAATGGATACTCAAAAGCTCGCACTTGGCAATCTGGAAACTGAGGCGAAACGTTTGCAAGGGGATGGTAGAACTGTAGTCCACGTCTCACAAGCAGGTCGTGTAATTGGACTCATCGCTATTGCCGATGCGATTAGGCCTACTTCTAAAGCAGCAGTGGCAAAGTTGCGTGCAAGTAAGATTGAGGTGGTCATGCTGACTGGCGATAACGCTGCTACAGCTAAGCGTATTGCCGCGGATATCGGCATTCTTAGTGTATTGGCTGATGTACTACCCGCTCAGAAGGCCGAGAAGGTAAAAGAGTTACAGGCAAACGGTAAAAAAGTTGGGATGGTGGGTGATGTTGTAAATGACGCACCAGCGCTGACCCAGGCTGATGTTGGATTTGCAATTGGTGCTGGTACCGACGTGGCGATGGAAAGTGCCGACGTGGTGTTAATGAAAAGTGACCCGTATGATATTGTTGGGGCCATTGAACTTTCACGAGCCACGGTGCGTAAGATGCACCAAAATCTTTGGTGGGCCGTAGGATATTACACAATCGCATTCCCACTTGCAGCTGGTGTTTTATATCCTTTCGTATTGAGAC